>DASRIM010000257.1:0-2497 GCA_035649995.1 Pyrinomonadaceae bacterium
GTCGGCCTCGATTTCCGGATAGTCCTGGCTGACGCGGCGGAAACAGTCGAGAAACAGTCCATCCGACAGTTTCATGATATTCGCCTTGTGTACCGCCGTCACTTTCTTTCGCGACTCACGCCTCGCATACTCGAAAGCAAAACGAGCAATCCGCGTCGACGCCTTCTCCGTGATGACCTTCAAACTCTCAACCACACCCGGAACGACGACGTGTTCCAAACCCGCGTACAAACTCTCCGTGTTCTCTCGCACGACGACGAGATCGAGCTCGGGATAACGGCACGGCACGTTTGGCAGCGCGCGCACCGGCCGCAGGTTGGCGTATAAATCGAGCGTCTTTCGGAGCCCAACGTTGACGGACGTGAACCCCTTTCCGATCGGAGTCGTGATCGGTCCCTTGAGCGCGACCTTGTTACGCAGAATCGAGTCGAGCAGCTCCTGCGGCAGCGTTTCGCCAAACTTTTCGAGCGCCTGCGCGCCCGCGTAGTGCGTTTCCCATTGAATGTCGAGGCCCGAAGCCTCGATGATTCTTACTACGTTCGAAGCCACTTCGGGGCCGATGCCGTCGCCCGGAATCAGTGTGATACGATGCATGGTCAAAAGATCTTCATACTTTGTGCTTTGTTCTTATGTAGAGCGGCGCAAGCATAAGTCTTTGGACGGTGACTGACAATCCGTCATGGTTCAGAACGACAGAGATTTCACCCGCCAGTCGGCCGCCATCGTCGTGATCGGCGGCGGCGTGATTGGTCTGTCGATAGCTCGCGCCCTCGCACTCCGCGGCGCGAGTGACATCTGTTTGATCGAACGTTCGCGCCCGGGTCAGGAAGCGTCGTTCGCAGCCGCCGGCATGCTCGCGCCCCAGGCCGAGGCAAACGCACGAGACGACTTCTTCACGCTCGCGAGCCGCAGCCGCGACATGTACGCGAACTTCGCCGCTCTGTTGCGCGAAGAAACAGGAACAGACATCGAGCTCGACACGAGCGGCACGCTCTATCTCGCGCTCAACTATCACGATCTCGCCGAGATCGAGAAGCGTCATCAGTGGCAAACCGCCGCCGGGCTCCCGGTAGAAAAACTGACGCCGGCGGAAGCGCGCGAACTGGAGCCTTGCATCAGCAACACCGTCGTGGGCGCACTGCGTTTCCCGCTCGACATGCAGGTCGAAAACCGTCGCCTGTTGAGCGCGCTGACAAACAGCGTGGTCAAACTCGGCGTCACTATCCTCACGGAAACGGGCGTCGAAACGGTAAAGATCGAGAAAGATCGGGTAACCGGAGTTCAAACTTCACGCGGCTTTATCAGTTGTGGCAAGGTCGTGGTCGCGGCGGGCACATGGTCGAGTTCGATTGCTATTGATAGGAAGAGCGCCGAAAGGCCGCCGGTGAAGATCGAGCCGATTCGCGGCCAGATGATCAGTTTCGACGCGCGGCCGCAACTGTGCCGTCACGTCATTTACACGCCGCGCGGTTACATCGTTCCGCGCCGCGACGGCCGGCTCCTCGCCGGATCGACCAGCGAAGACGCCGGCTTCGCCAAACACGTGACCGCCGGCGGAATCGGCGCAATTCTCGCCCACGCCCAGGAAATCTCGCCCGCCATCGCCAACCTCCCTATCGTCGACACCTGGGCCGGACTGCGCCCGCGTGCTCCGGACAATTTGCCTCTACTGGGTCCTTGTGATGAAATTGGCGGGCTGTTTTATGCAACTGGGCACTATCGAAACGGAATCCTACTCGCGCCCATTACGGGAGAGTTGATCGCCGAAGCGGTCGTCGAAGGCGTCCTTTCACCTTTGCTGGGTCCTTTTAGTCCAAGTCGCTTCGACCTGGTGCGCGCTTAAATAGCTTTAAATAAAGAGACTACATGATTATCAGGCTCTCAGCCGTCGCTCTTGTTCTATTCCTGTTGACTGCGTCTGTCTTCGGCCAGGCGGCGGACAGGGGCCTGGCCGGCAAGGACGATGCTGACACGAAGCCCGAAGATCGAACGGCACAGGCGCTGTTCGAAGACGCCAACGGATACCTCGGCCGGCGTTACCAGGAGTTCAACAAACAAAATCTTCCCTACGATGCCAAGCTCGAAGAAAAAACCAAGAATGAACAACGAGAGCTCGCGCTGAAAAACGCCGCCATCCTGAAGGCGCGCACGTCTCTGACAAACGACGATCTTTACTACCTCGGCATGCTCTACCACCTGGCCGCCGACGCTGACGCCGCGCTCACGACCATGCATCGTCTGACAAAAGACACTCCCGACGGCGAAAAAGCACAGGCGGCGCGAAACATCATCGTGCTCTATTCGATCAAGAAAGGCTTAACTGGGCTGGCGGAAGCTACTGTCAGGGACTACGCCTCGCATCAACCACAAAACCCGGACGATCGCTACCGCATGGAGTTTCTGATCGCCGACGCATTTCTGCGAGCCAAAGACTTCGATTCGGTGATTCCGCACGCCACCGAAATGATGACCGCAGCGCGCGCGTTCGCGTCCACCA
>DASRIM010000258.1:0-2951 GCA_035649995.1 Pyrinomonadaceae bacterium
GTTATCGGGAAGAGTTCGCGGAACGCGGATCTGGACGATTCAAGGCGCATACGGTTTACCGTAGAACTCTTTGTACAGCCAGCCAAGCACACGCGCCTCGGCGGTACACAACGTCTCGATCCAGCAGTTGACCAGAAAGTCCGTGCGGCCGCGCTGAAACGGAATCTTCTCCGCCTGCTTCACGATCGATCCGCCGCTGCGCAGATCGAGATGGTAAGCCTCTGCTGTCGATTCGTTCGCTTTGCCCGCATTGTCGAGCGCCGTGAGCAACTGGCTGATCCACGCGTGCAGTTCGCGTTCACTCGCGTTGTCAGCCAGTGCCTGTATGATTCCGATCGCGAGCCGGTCTTCAGCCCGGTTGAAGACAAACACGTCTTCGCCCTGCTTCTTGCTCTCCTGCTGTTTCCACTGGAAGACTTCTTCCACCGCCGGGTGCTTGATCACCGCGACGCGCTGGTCGTTATTCAAGAACCAGTCGATCACGTCAGGCACGGAGTCGACGTCGACATTTCCGTCGGCGTGTCGCAACAGCGGCGGTTGATTAACTTCGTCTGTGTTCGTCATGCGATCTTCAAATCAAAGCCGGCCCTTATCTCGCCGACCACGTCGCCGCGCCGATTCGTCACCGGGAAGAACGCATAACGCGCCACAGCGTCGAGCGACTTGTCGGACAGCACGCCGAGTTGCCGCAACGACTCGACGACGACAGTCGGACGCGCGCGTTTGTCGTCGCCGTCTTCGATTTTGATCGCGAGTCCCAGACCGTTCGGCCAGCGTTCAGACGGAAGCACGCCGGCCGTGTACACGCCTTCCGCGCCGACTTTCGAAATGATGCAACCGGGCGCGGCGCGCATGATCTCCGTGTCGAGGCGTTCGGAAGTGCCGCCGATCAGTTGCGGATAGGCGGTCATCACATGAACGATTCGTTTGCAGGCGTCGCGGGTCGCGTTGTCGAAGCTCGAAGGTGGGGAGACGAGGCGCGCGTATCCGAGCGCCATCGCCCTGATGCTGACGCCGAAGATCGGCGCGGCGCAGCCGTCTATGCCGACGGCGATGTCTTCGAGGGGCACGTCCGTGAATTGCGCGACTGCTTCGGCGATCGCGTGCTGGACCGGGTTTTCGGCGCTCTCGTAATTTTCTGTCGGCGCGCCGAGGTGCAGGGCGACGGCGAGCATGCCGGCGTGTTTACCGGAACAGTTGTTGTGCAGCGCGTTCGGCAACTCGTTGCGCGCGCGTAGGACGCCTGCTGCTTCCGGGCTGTACGGTTCGTGAACGCCGCATTTGAGGGCGTCCGGGCCGAGGCCGATCTTTTCCAGCATTGAGGCGGCGAGTTTCGTGTGGATCGGTTCGCCGTTGTGTGAAGCGCACGCGAGCGCTACTTCTTCGTCAGTAAAACTAAACCTGTCTGCCGCGCCGGTAGTTAGCAGCGGCAGGGCTTGGAATGGTTTTGCTGACGAGCGCAGGAAGGTGAGGTTGTGTGGCGAACCCAACGAGGCGATGACGTTTCCGTTGGGTTCTATGGCGACGATGTGCCCGCGGTGGCGCGACTCAGTGATGCCCCCGCGCCGGATTTCGACGAGCGGTTCCGCGATCGGGATCTGTTGTTGTTGCATTCGCAGCGCATCTTAACACGCTGCTCATTATTGTTCTTTAATCCGTGTTCCTGTCGCACGCTTCTTGCCGCCGAGGCTCAGGACGGTCAGTTTTACGGTGCGGCGTCCGAAGCGCATGGCTTCACGCGAGCTCGGGGTCCAGATGTCGATTCGCTTGCCGCGAACCATTCCACCCGTGTCGGCGACGAGGTATTCACCACTGTAAGCACCGGCTTCGAGCCTGACGCGCGATCCCAACGGCAACACCCGCGGATCAGCGGCAATCAAACCTTTCGACACCGGCAACCCGCTCGCAGTGCGTCCCCGCAAACTATAAGCGGTAGCCACATAAGGAGCCGGCGCAACGACGAACGTCTCTTTCTCGACGATCGCTTCGCTCAGCTTTGCATTCTCAGCCGCTTCCATCGCGACACGAGCTGCCGCAGCCTCTTCGATCAGTTTGGCTTGTTTGTTGGCTATTTTTTGGATTTCGGATGAGGAAAGAGTTTCCGCCGCAAGTGGACGAGCAGAAAAAATCAAAAAGCAATTCAGAAGTGCGAGGCCGAGCAACGCGCTTCCGCTGAAGATCGAATGAACTTTCAAATCGGGTCTCCTGTCCGAGTTTATTTCTACTTTTCAGCGTCCTGCGCGAGTCCGTTCTTTCCTATGACTCGTCCCCTGGCTCTAGGAGTCCTGCAATGAAGTCAGCCGAGGTTGGGGGCTTGCATCCTTGATGCGGTGCGCTGAAAAGAACTGCTAGTGAATCTGGATTAGAAAAACGAGCAATGAGCTCTCAATTCCAGGCGAGGAGGCTAGCACACGGTTCCGTGAGAGTCCAAATGCAAATCCGTGATAATTGTGAGATAAATCGCACGATTTCCAGCTAAACGCTGAAATACTGGAGCTTACAGGGCGAGGAAATTTTCGACGATCCGGCGTCCTTCAGGGTGGTCGTCGTCAAAAAGCTCCGGGTGAAACTGGATGCCGTAGACCCGCCGGCCCTTCTCCTGCATGGCCTGAATCGCGCAGTTTTCGTTTGAAGCCGTCGTGCGGAAACCGTTTGGCACCTGCTTTACCTCGTCGCAGTGATTGTGCCAGACAGTGATGCGTGACGGCAGGCCTTTGAAGAGCCCGTCACCTGTGTTGTCGATCGGAAGAAAGCCGCGTTCGCGTTTGGCGCCTTCGTAACCTTCGCCCGGTTCGAGCCGTTCCATCAGCCCGACCTCAGCGCCATGCGCCAGCGCGATCTGCTGGTGCCCGCCACAGACGCCGAGTATCGGCTGGCTTGCGTGTTTGATCACGTCGAAGACGCCGGCCAACGATTCAGGCGAATACTTGTCCCACGGATGACTTTGCCCG
>DASRIM010000259.1:0-2789 GCA_035649995.1 Pyrinomonadaceae bacterium
GCCTGGCGTTAATCCGTCAAATCTGTGGATAAATTCGGGATCACGTTTCTTTAGATCTTCATAACTCACGCGCCCGCTTCGCGTCATCACGCTAAACGCCAATTCCATCGGACTCAGGCTCATGTACTGCGCGGCATTCTCGAACCACTTCATACTTTCAAACGCCGCCGCCTGATAATCTTCAATTACTGGCCGCCTCGTATTTGCAAAGTATTCGAGTGCTTGTTGGACGTTGGTCGTTTGTTGAAACGATTGCGCGAGTGCAATCGCGTCTTCCATCGCCAGCTTCGTTCCCGATCCGATCGAGAAGTGCGCGGTGTGCAGCGCGTCGCCCAGCAAAACGACATTCTCGAAAAACCAATCCGTGTTCTTTACAAGCAGAAAGTTGATCCACTTGGAGTTATTTGAAAGCAGTACGTTGCCGTTCAAATCCGCGGCGAAAACTCGGCCGACATAGCGGCGCGTCTCTTCGTCGCTCATCGTCCCGAATCCCGCTCTCTCCCACGTGCCCGGATCGCACTCGACGATAAACGTGCTCGTCGTCTTGTTGAACTTGTACGAGTGCGCCGCGAATACGCCATCCTCATTCTCGCGAAACGTCAGCGTGAGTCCGTGGAACAGTTGATTCGTGCCGTACCAGATGTAGCGATGCTCGCGCGCATCCAGGTTCGGTTTGAACCGATCGGCGTAGCGCAGCCGCACCGTGCTGTTCACTCCGTCAGCGCCGACGAAGAGATCGCAATCGTTGCGCAGCGGTTCGAGATCCTGAATCTCACTCCGGAAACGCACCTCGACGCCGAGCTCGTCGGCGCGTCGTTGCAGGATCTTCAACAGAAGTAGCCGCGCGATCCCGGAAAAACTGTTGCCGTGTATCGAGATCTTTTCATCACGGTGAACGACGTCCACGTTGTCCCAGGCTTCGAACTCTTTCGTGATCTCCGCATGTGACTCGGCATCCGCGGCGCGCAGGTTAGCGAGCGTCTTACCGGAAAAAACGACGCCCCAGCCAAACGTGTCGTCTGGTCCATTCCGCTCGTAAATTGTGATCCGATGCGCGGCATCGGCCTTCTTCATCAGGATAGCGAAATACAACCCGGCCGGACCACCGCCGATGATCGTGATACGCATTTCAGGAGTGTTCCTTCAGAAGCTGGTTGGCGATTATGAGCTTCTGGATTTCCGAGGTGCCTTCGTAAATGCGAAGCGCGCGCACGTCGCGATAGAGTTGCTCGACCATGTTGCCGCGAACGAGGCCGATGCCGCCCTGAATCTGAACGGCTTGATCGATGATTCGTCCGGCAGCTTCCGTCGCAAACAGTTTCGCTTCACTCGCCTCGCGAGTGACACGTCGCGCGCCGGTGTCTTTCGCGTAAGCGGCGCGGTAGACGAGTAGTCGCGCGGCGTCGAGCTCCGTGATCATGTCGGCGAGTTTTTCCTGGACCAGTTGATGCTCCGCGAGTACGCGGCCGAACTGTTTGCGGGTCGACGCGTAACGGAGCGCTTGATCGAGCGCGCGCCGCGCCATGCCGCACGCAGCCGCACCGACACTGGCGCGAAACGTGTCGAGCGTTTCCATCGCAAGCACGAATCCGTCGCCTTCGTTTCCGACCATGTCTTCAGCCGGGACGCGGCAGCCTTCAAAAGCGATCTCGCCGATCGGATGCGCGGCGATCAACGGCGTGCGTTCGACGACCGTAAAACCCTGCATCTTCGCGCCGACGACGAACGCGGACAGTTGCGCGCGCCCGTCTTCACGCGTTCCGGTGCGCGCGAAGACGGTGTAGAAATCAGCGATGCCGGCGTTTGAGATAAAACGCTTGCGGCCGTCGATTACGTACGTTTCGCCGTCGCGGCGTGCGGTCGTTTGAATGGCGGCGACGTCGGATCCCGCTTCTGGTTCAGTCAATGCGAACGCCGCGATCGACTTCCCATTGACTGCGCGCGAGAGCCAGAAGTCGCGCACGTGCTCCGGCGCGGCCTTAGCGATCGCAAACGTGCCAAGGCCCTGCATCACGAACGCGAGATCGGCAAGCGGTGACGAGTAGGCGAGCGCTTCGCGAACGAGGCAGAGCGAGCGGACGTCGAGCTGTCTTTCGGCGACTGAATAGCGCAGGAGCCCGGCGTCGGCCAGCGTCTTGACGAAATGTTTTGCCAGCCCGTCGACGTCGTCTTCAACGCCCGCGTGCGGCTCGATTTCGCGATCGACGAAAGTGGCGACGCTTTGTGCGAGACTTCGGTGTTCGGGAGTGAAAAAGGGGAGTTGATCGACCAGATGATCCATTACTTGAACTTTGCTTCTCGTTTGTCGACGAATGCTTCGTAAGCTTCGCGATAGTCGGGATGCTGCATGCAGATCGCCTGGGCTTGCGCTTCGCACTCGAGCGCGGTTTCGAGGTTCATATCGAGCTCGCGATTGAGCATCTCTTTCGTCTTCGCGAGCGCGAACGCGGGCCCGTGAGCGAGCCGCTGCGCGTATTCGCGCGTAACCTGGGCCAGTTTGTGTGGGCCCACGACGCGATTATACAGGCCGATGCGTTCAGCTTCCGCGGCCGTGATGAAATCGCCCGTGTAAAGCAGCTCTGTAGCTTTCGCAAGACCGACGACTCGCGGCAGCAGATAAGCCGCGCCCATGTCGGCGCCCGATAGACCAACCTTCACGAACAGAAACGCGATCTTTGCGCCTTCACTTGCGAGACGAATGTCGGAAGCGAGCGCGATGCAGGCGCCGGCGCCGGCCGTCGTGCCGTTCAGACTCGCGATGACCGGTTTCGGCAGTGCGCGGATGTTCT
>DASRIM010000260.1:0-5758 GCA_035649995.1 Pyrinomonadaceae bacterium
CCCGCTCTTGCCCGGCGACGGCGCGGTGCCGCCGCGTGGCTGCGCTATCGCCTTTTCGAAGAAAGCATTCAGTTGCGACGTTGGTATTCGCCGGTTGCGCGCCTCGTCGGCTTTCAAAACAAGCGGCAGGATGCGATCGACTCGTTGTCCGGTCAGTGCGGACATCGTGATCACGGGCGCCCAATCGAGAAATTTCATCTTGTCGCGCAAACTGCGTTCGAACTCGATCGCCGTGTTTGTCTCTTTATCTTTGATCGCGTCCCACTTGTTGACGGCGATGATGATCGAACAACCCGCGTCCAGAGCGTATCCGGCGATGTTCGCGTCGAGCGCCGTGACGCCTTCTTCCGCGTCAATCATCACGATTGCTACGTCCGCGCGCTCGAGACTCTTGCGCGCCATGATGACTGACAACTTCTCCGCCATCTCGTCAGTCTTGCCCTTGCGTCGTATGCCCGCGGTATCGATGAGACGGAAGTTTCGTTCAGGTGTTTCCAACAGCGTGTCGATCGCGTCGCGCGTCGTGCCGGCAACGGGTGAGACGATTACGCGATCCTCGCCGAGTATTCGATTCAACAACGACGACTTTCCGACGTTCGGACGGCCGACTATGGCGAGCCGCAATTCGCGCGGGCCCGTTTGTGCTTCCTCATCATCCTGCGTGTCGTGTTCGAGTGAATCGACCACGTGATCCAGCAACTCGCCGACGCCGATTCCCTGCTCCGCCGAGATCGGAAACACGTCTTCAAAACCGAACTGGTAAAACTCCGTGCTCTCGCTTTCCAACTTTGCGGAGTCGGTCTTGTTCGCTGCGATCAGCACGCGCTTGCCTGTGCTTCGCAGTAACGCGGCGAGCTCCTGGTCGAGTTGGGTTATGCCCGCGCGCGCGTCGACGACCCAGATCAGCAACTGCGACTCGTCGATCGCCATTCCCGCCTGCTTGAGTATGTTTGCCGGAATGACCGCATCGTCGTCAGGCACGATGCCGCCCGTATCGATCAGCGCAAATTTCTTCCCAGCCCATTCGACCTGGCCGTAAATCCGGTCGCGCGTGATCCCCGGTTCGTCGCCGACAATCGCCCGCCGCTCGCCGACAAGGCGATTGAACAGCGTCGACTTGCCGACGTTTGGACGGCCCACGATTGCAACTTGTCTGTTCCTGGATTCCATGTCGTTTGGATAGCTTACAAGGCGTTCAATTTCGTGTCATCTGCGGGCATTCCGTGGTATAAGGCGTTGAGTTTTGACCAACGCTTTGAAGGGGATCTCTGTATGCGTCAGTTTTTCGCAATCTTGTTCATCACATTGGGCCTAAGCTTTAATATCGCTTCCCAGGAACATACCAAGCGCCCGCCCGCCACAACACCTCCCGCAACGCCACCCGCCACGCCGCCCGTAAAGCCAAACAACAACCCAACAACTAATCCCGGCGGGTGGGTCAGATTTACGTCAGACGCGGGCCGCTTCACGGTGTTGATGCCTGCGGCGCCGGAGGAGAAAACGGAGACAACGCCGAGCGAACATGGCCCGTACACCACTCACCTGTTCGTGACAAAAGACACAGCAAACGTCTACCTGATCGGCTGGGTCGATTACGATCCGAGTTTCAATTTCAACAGGCAGGGCGAGCTGGACGCCAATCGCGACCAGTTCGTTAAGAATGTCAATGCAACGTTAACCAGCACCCGCACCTTGACGCTCGACGGTTATCAAGCGCTCGAGTTCGCAGCGGAAACTGACGACAGAGTATTCCGCTCGCGCGTTTACATAGTTGGGCGGCGTCCTTATCAAATCATCATCGGCGTGCCGAAGGAAAACGAAGATCCGGTCCTCGTCAATCGTTTCTTCAACTCGTTCAAAATCAAGGCATACTAAAACCGCGTGTCATTCGTCGGTCCTGAATGAAGCGTAGAAACTTTCTACAGACAACCGCCACTGCGCTGACGGTCGCAATCGCGAAACCGGCGTCTTCATTCACGCCGCCGCCGGCATTCGAGCTTGAAGAACTCACCATCCCCGAACTTCAGCAGGGGCTGCAATCCGGAAAGTACACGTCGCGCTCGCTCGTCGAGAAGTACAGCGAGCGCATCAACGACATCGATAAGCGAGGCCCGAAGCTAAACTCCGTCATCGAGTTCAATCCGGATAGCGAAGCCATCGCCGCCGCTCTCGATCGCGAACGAAAGGAACGAGGACCGCGCGGACCGCTGCACGGCATTCCGATCCTGATCAAGGACAACATCGACACGCACGACAAGATGATGACCACCGCGGGCTCGCTCGCGTTGATCGGCGCGAAACCGTTTCAGGATGCGTTTATCGTGAAGAAGCTTCGGGACGCGGGCGCCGTCATTCTCGGCAAAACCAACCTCAGTGAGTGGGCCAACTTTCGATCGACTAAATCGTCGAGCGGGTGGAGCGCGCGCGGCGGGCAAACCAGGAACCCCTACGCGTTGGATCGAAATCCGTGCGGCTCGAGCTCCGGTTCGGGCGTCGCGGCGTCAGCTAATCTTTGCGCCGCAGCCATCGGCACTGAAACTGACGGATCGATCGTCTGTCCTTCATCCGCAAACTCGCTCGTCGGTATCAAGCCGACTGTCGGGCTCGTCAGTCGCGCAGGGATCATTCCGATCGCTCACAGCCAGGATACGGCTGGTCCAATGGCGCGGACCGTCACTGACGCGGCGATCATCCTGGGCGCGCTGGTAGGCGAGGATCCACGCGACAAACAGACCGCGGAAAGCCGCGGTAAGTCGTACACCGACTACACGCGCTTTCTCGATAAAAACGGACTCAAGGGGATGCGCATCGGAGTGGCGCGAAACTATATGGGCTTCAATCAAGCGGTTGATGACCTGATGCAGCAATCAAAGAATGCGATGGGACGACTCGGGGCTACGTTTATCGATCCGGCAGACATTCCCACGAAGGGTAAGTTTGATGATTCCGAATTTGAAGTCCTGCTGTACGAGTTCAAAGCCGATCTAAATGCTTATTTAAAAAGCCTCGGAGCGACGACGCCTATTCGCTCGCTCAAAGAGCTGATTGAGTTCAACGAGTCGAAAGCCGGTCTTGAGATGCCGTACTTCGGCCAGGACATCTTCGAAAAAGCTCAAGCCAAAGGACCGCTCACCGATCCCAAGTACATTCAGGCACTGCGCAAAAACCACCGGCTCACGCGAACACAGGGCATAGACTTCATCATGAAGAAGCACCGCCTTGACGCGATCGTCGCTCCGACCGGCGGTCCGCCTTGGCCCACCGACTGGTTGAACGGCGATCACTTCACCGGCGGTTACTCGTCGGCATCGGCAGTCGCCGGCTATCCGCACATCACGGTTCCGGCCGGTTATGTTTACGGTCTACCAGTTGGCGTTTCTTTCTTTGCCGGCGCCTACAGCGAGCCGACGCTGATCAAGATCGCGTACGCATTTGAACAAGCCTCGAAGGCGCGTCGCCCACCGAAGTTTCTGCCAACTGTCGACTTTGCTCCATCAGACGACTAAGGAATCAACCATGCCGCGCACAGCTACCCAATCAAAGAAGAAATCGATCTACTCGGTGCATCCGGGCGTGCTCATGACGCAGAAGTGGATCGGCGAGCTCAAACAGAAAACCGGCCGCTCGCTCGAGGAGTGGCTCAAGCACATCAAGAAAGACGGCCCGGCCGATGAAAACTCCCGTCGCGATTGGCTAAAAAGCGAATACGGTCTCGGTACGAACACCGCGTGGTGGCTCGCCGAACGATCCGTCGGCAAGGGCGAGGAGTCCGGCGATCCGGATCTTTACCTGCAACACGCTGAACGCGACGTCGAGAAGATGTTCTCAGGCGGCAAAGCTGCGCTGCGCCCGATTTACGATGCGCTGTTGAAGCTCGGGTTGAAAACGGGGAAAGAAGCGAAGGCGTGTCCGTGTCAGACGATCGTGCCGCTCTATCGCAATCACGTGTTCGCGCAGATCAAGCCGGCAACGCAGACGCGGATCGATCTGGGATTCGCGTTAGGTGATATGAAACCGAAAGGACGTTTGATCGATACCGGCGGCTTCGCGAAGAAGGATCGCATCACTCACCGCATTCCGATCACTTCGCTCGACGACATCGACGACGAAGTCAAACACTGGCTCAAAGTCGCTTACGATCGCGACGAATAGATATCAAATGCCATCCTCACCGGCACTCACACTCGGAAAGCTCGGCGAAGCTTACGCCGCCGCATATCTCGAACAGCTCGGCTATCGTCTCGTCGCCGCAAACTTCACGCTGCCCGTCGGACGCAACCTTCGCGGCGTTGTCGTCAACTCCGAAATCGACATCGTCGCTTACGAAGGCGAGATGCTCTGTTTCGTCGAAGTGAAAACCCGCGCGTCGGATTGGTTCGCGCCGCCGCAAGTAAACGTCGATTTGCGCAAACGGCGGCAGGTCGCGCGCGCCGCGCGGGCCTACCGCCGTTTGTTCGAACTGGAGAATCAACCGTATCGCTACGATGTCGTTACCGTAGTGTTACCACCAGACTCGACAGCGCAGATCGAATTGATTCGTAACTATTGGACCTTCTGAGCGGACGTCGTCGCGTCTTTGTTTCGCGGCGTCGCATTCTTCACGTACTTGTCGAACCAGGTGATCATTTCATACAGCACGTGCTCGATACTCTCGCGGCCGGCGTAGCCATGCGCTTCGTGCGGCAGCATCACCAGCCGCACCGTCGCGCCGTGTCCTTTCAACGCCTGATACATGCGCTCCGATTGGATCGGGAACGTGCCGGTGTTGTCGTCGGCCTCGCCGTGAATCATCAGCATCGGTTCGTTCACCTTCGACGCATACATGAAAGGCGAGACTTTCAAGTACAACTCCGGCGCCTCCCACAGCGTTCGCCGCTCGTTTTGAAAACCAAATGGCGTCAACGTGCGGTTGTAAGCGCCGCTGCGGGCGATGCCGGCGCGGAAGAGGTCCGTATGGGCCAACAGGTTTGCTGTCATGAACGCGCCGTAACTGTGGCCGCCGACGCCGACGCGATCTGGATCAGTCACGCCGAGCTCCGTCGCTTTGTCGATCGCCGCTTTCGCGCTCATCGTGATCTGCTCGACGTACGTGTTGTTGACAGTTTCCGGGTTGCCGACGATCGGCATCGTCGCATTGTCGAGCACGGCGTAACCTTCGAGCAGGAAGAACAGGTGAGACGCGCCGCCGATCGAAGTTGCGCGCTGCGTTGAGCCAGTCACCTGTGCGGCAGTATCGGCGTCGTTGAACTCGATCGGATAGGCCCAAACGACGGTCGGCAGTCTCGTTCCTTGTTTGTAATCCGGCGGCAGGTAAAGCGTGAACGAGCACTGCACGCCGTCCGCGCGTTTGTAAGTAACCAACTGCTTCTTGATGCCGCGCAACTGTGGCGTCGGATCGGGAAAGTTTGTCAGCGCTTTTGCTGTGGTCGCGGCGGTGGTTCGGACGAAATAGTTTGGCGCTTCGGTGGGCGACTCGCGTCTTGTGATGAGCTGCTTCGCCTCGTCGTCGAGCAGAGTGACGACGGTTTCATACTTGTCAGCGTCGCTGCGAAAGATGCGTTCCGTTTTGAGCGTCAGTAGGTTGAGCCGGTCGAGAAATGGACGATCGCCTTCGGGTGACGAGCCGGTGCCTGTCAGATAAATGTAGTCGCCGTTTTGCAGTATCGCGCGCTGGCCTGCGACGACGCGCGTTACGGGTGTGCCGGGATCGTTGTAACGGTCCTGTTGGTTCCTGCTCCACAGAAGCTTCGGCGGCACG
>DASRIM010000261.1:0-3683 GCA_035649995.1 Pyrinomonadaceae bacterium
TTGCTGCTGGTTGACGATGCGATCGCCGCGTTGCAACTACTTGCGCATCGCGTCTACACCGCGTGGGGAAAACCGGTAGTTGCGATCACAGGCAGCGCCGGGAAGACGACGGCAAAAGAGTTGACGGCGCACGTGCTGAACAGCGCCGGCTATCGCGTGTTGAAGAGCGAGCGCAATTACAACAACGGACTGGGACTGCCGCTGTCGGTGCTCAGAATGGTAAGCGGCCGTTATTCGCCGGACCAGTTCGACCTGGCAGTGTTGGAGATGGGCATGTCGTCGCCGACGCACGAGATTCAGCGGCTGTGTCGCATCACGCCGCCGGACGTTGCGGTGGAGCTGATGGTCGCGCCGGTCCATCTCGAGTATCTCGGATCGATCGAGAACATCGCCGCCGCGAAAGCGGAACTGATCGAAGGACTGAAGCCGGAAGGCATCGCGGTGCTCAACGCGGACGACGCGCTGGTGATGAAGATGCGCGAGAAGCACAGCGGCCGCGTTTTGACGTTCGGGATCGAGAACGCCGCCGACGTCTCCGCGACGGACATCGATGCAGGTTCGCTCGGCCGGATCTCGTTTCGTTTGCGGACGCCGCTCGGTGAAGCGCACGCTTCGTTGCACATGAGCGGACGTCACAATTTGAGCAACGCGCTTGCGGCTGCCGCGGTTGGAACGTCATTCGATTTGCCGACGGAAGAGATCGCGGCGGCGTTGAAGACGGCGCAGTCGCCGAAGATGCGCGGCGAGATATTCGATTTCGCGGCGGGTTTCACGGTCATCGACGATTCGTACAACTCGAACCCGCGTTCGTTGCTGAACATGGTTCGGACGATGGCCGACGCGGGCCAGTCGCGAAAGCGCCTGATCTTAATTGCGGGTGAGATGTTGGAGCTCGGTCCGGATGAAGCGTCATTGCACCGCGCTGCCGGACGAGAGATCGCCGCCAATGGCGTGAATGAGATTTGGGGAGTGCGTGGCCTGGCGAAGGAGATCGTAGCCGGTGCGGAGGAAGCGGGAGTGACGGCGACGAAGTTTTTCAACTCGTCGGAAGAAGCCGCAACGGAGATTGTCAAGGAGGTGAAAGAAGGAGATCTGATTCTTGTTAAAGGCTCGCGCGGCGTGGCCACCGAGAAGGTGGTGAACGCTCTGCGTGCCCGTTTCCCATTGGTCGGTGAAGATGTGAAAAGCTGAACTGAGATGATCTACTACCTGCTTTACGAGCTCGTCTACTACCACTTCCGCGAGAAGGACTGGTATCTCGTAAAGGCGCTCAACGTCTTTCAGTACGTCACGTTTCGCACCGCCTACGCGACGATCACGGCGCTGCTGATCTCGCTCTTCTTCGGCGGCAAGCTGATCGACGCGTTGAAGCAATGGAACGTGGGCCAACAGATTCGTGAAGAAGGCCCGCAGGGACATCAGGTCAAACGCGGCACGCCGACCATGGGCGGCGTGCTGATCGTCGGATCGGTTTTGATCTCGACGTTGTTGTGGGCGCGGCTTTCGAGCGTGTACGTCTGGACCGCGATGATCGCGACGCTGCTGTTTGCCGCGGTCGGGTTCGTCGACGATTACTCGAAGATGGCGAAGCAGCGCAGTCTCGGATTGACGGCGCGGCAGAAGCTGTTGGCGCAGTTGTTGATCGCCGTCGGAGTTTGGGCGGTGCTGTTCACGGCGACGAAGTTCATCGGCGGCACCGGATATTCGTGGAACCTGAGTATTCCGTTTTTGAAATGGACGGCCGATCCGGAGAAGAGTTTTATCGGTCCTTATCTATATCTGGTTTTGATCGTCGTCGTGTTGCTGGGCTCTTCGAATGCAGTGAACCTGACTGACGGTTTGGACGGATTGGCGATCAGCGTGACGTTCATCGCGATGACTGCGTTGACCGGGTTTACTTACCTGAGCAGCGACGCGCGTTGGGCCGGCTATTTGGACTTGACGCACCGGCCGGAAGCGGCGGAGTTGACGATCTTTTGCGGGGCGATGGCCGGCGCGAGTCTCGGGTTTCTCTGGTACAACGCGCCGCCGGCGCAGGTTTTCATGGGCGACGTCGGCAGCCTCGCCATCGGCGGAGCGATGGGCACGGTCGCGGTGCTCACGAAGCAGGAGTTCATGTTGTTGATGGTGGGCGGCGTGTTCGTCATTGAAGCGCTTTCCGTGATGCTTCAGGTCAGCGTGTTCAAGATGACGAAGCGCACGACGGGTGTCGGGCGGAGGTTGTTCAAGATGACGCCGCTGCATCATCACTTCGAGATGCAGGATTGGCGGGAGTCGAAGATCGTCTTTCGATTTTTGATTCTGGCGATTTTGTTTGCGCTGTTGAGTCTCTCGACGTTGAAACTCCGATGAGCAAGAAAGTTTTAATCATCGGAGCTGCAAGGAGCGGAATTGCAGCAGCGAAGTTTTTATTGAAGCAGGGCGCCGTCGTTGCGCTGAACGATCAGAAACCGATCGAGAAGTGGCCGGCGGAAGCGTTGGCGTTGAAAGAGTCGGGCGTGGGTTTGTTGCCGGGCGATCCACCGAGCTGGCTGCTCGACCAGATTGAGTTGGTGGTTGTCAGTCCGGGAGTTCCGTCGAACATCATTCCGATCCGTTATGCGGAACGAGCGGGCGCGGAGGTTATCGGCGAGGTCGAGCTCGCCGCACGTTATTTGAAAGGACGCATCGTTGCTATCACGGGAAGCAACGGCAAAACGACGACGACTTCGCTGATTGGCGAACTACTGCGCGACGCGGGCCTGCCCGGCGTGCAGGTCGGCGGAAACATCGGCAGGGCGTTGATCTCGATGGTCGACGACTCGCGTGACAATGGTTGGACCGTCGTGGAGTTGTCGAGTTTCCAGTTGGAGACGATCAAGACGTTTCGGCCGTCGATCGCGGTGGTTTTGAACGTGACGCCGAACCATATGGATCGCTACGAGACGTTCAACGATTACGCGGCTGCGAAGCATCGCATTTTCATGAACCAGACGCAGGATGACGTGGCTGTGCTGAACGCGGACGATGAGACGGTTTCGTCATGGGCGAGTGGATTGCGCGCGCGGATTATGTATTTCAGTGTCAGGAAAGAGTTGGAGCAGGGAGTTTGGTTGCGAGGGAAAGAGCTGATCTATGAGGGTCAGGTATTGCTGAACGTCGATGAGTTGAAACTGCGTGGGTTGCACAACGTCGAGAACGTCGCGGCAGCATTTGCCGCGGGAATCGCGGCGGGTGCGGCTGTTGAGTCGATGGCGGAGACGGCGAAACGCTTCAATCCGGTCGAGCACCGGCTCGAGTTTGTTGCGGAGATCGAGGGTGTCAGGTTTTACAACGACTCGAAAGCGACGAGCGTTGACGCGACACTGAAAGCGTTGGAAGCGTTCGCTGAAGACGCGGGGAAGATCGTTTTGATTCTCGGCGGCCGAGGGAAGAAGGCGCCGTACGAACCGTTGGCGCCGCTGGTGAAGAGGAAAGTGCGCAAGCTCGTATTGATCGGTGAAGACGCAGAGACGATCGCGAATGAATTGGGTGGCTTTGGATCCGTTCAATTCGCGTCGAATATGAACGATGCGGTTGCAAGTTCGTTCAGGGCTGCTGAACCCGGGGATGTTGTGTTGCTCGCGCCTGCGTGCGCGAGTTTCGACATGTTCGAGAGTTTCGAGCACCGCGGGAACGTGTTCAAAAGTGCGGTTGGGGATCTG
>DASRIM010000262.1:0-7101 GCA_035649995.1 Pyrinomonadaceae bacterium
TGGTCCATGCGCGATAACTCTCTTCCGGAAGCGGATAAGTCCGCGAGGCGAGGCCGAGGATGTAGAGGATCAGCGCTTCGCTGTAACCGGTCCAGCGATAACGGATGAATCCCGTCTTCGGTTTCCAGCCGTGCGTTACTGTCAATGCTTTGTTTTGCGCCCATTGCCAGTCGGCGCGGTCATATAGCGAATGCGCCAGCGCGCGCAGCTCGCGTTCGTCCTTCGTGTCGCGGTTGAAGTAGGCGGCAGCGGTCAATGCTCCGGCGATCAGATACGTGGTATCGATCGTCGAGATTTCCGAGTTTCCGAAGCGGCGGCCGGTCTTCATGTCGAGGAAGTGATAGTAGAAACCGTGGTAGCCGATCGCGTCTTCGTGCGGTCCCTGTGGTCCATCGTTGAAGAAACGCAGGCTCGCCAGCGCACGCTTCACCGCTTCGGAACGTTTCATGTACTTGCGTTCGACGGCGATTGGATAAGCCGTTAGCGCGAAACCCACGACTGCGATGGACGCGGGCGAGTCGACGCGCGTGTTGTCGGCAACGAGACCGTTTTCGAGATTGATTTCGTCCGCGAAGTATCTGAAGGTGTCGCGTTCGAGCCGATCGAGATCTTCATCTGAGAGTGACGGCTCCAGTACTTTCATGCGTTTCTGAATTCCATCGTGATTGCCGCCACGGCGTGCGGCGGGATAGTGGCTTTTAGAAACACAGTGCCGTCATGATATTCGAAAGGTTGTTTCTCGGTGACGACACGCGATGCGTCGTGTAACTGGTCGACCTCTCTGCTGCTCAAGTATTCCGGTTGGCCCATCTCGACCCACAATCGTTTTGGATTTGCGTGATCTTCGTCGATGCGCTCGATGGAGGCTTTAACCGGCTCTCGCGCGTTGTCGAGTCGAATCTCGAGTTGTTCAATCTCGATCGAGTGACCGGGAGTGGTGTGGTTCGTGAGCAGGATCGTGACGCTCGAATCCATCTGGACCACATTGCAATCGACGGTTTCGTGCAATCCGTCAACCAGTGACAATCGGTCGCCGACAGCGTGAAACAGCTCAAACGCTCGATACGTCGGCTTGGCAATACCGTGCAGGTTGAGCAGGCCGAAGCCTCCGTGAAACGGAGTCGACGGGAAATAGTTCTCTGCGAATATGTCCGAGAAGGTCCAGAAGCTGTAGCCCTCGACGAGGCCGTTCGCTTCCAGGATCGTGGCGGCGACGAAAGCCGCGGCGTATGGCTCGTCGTGCAACGGGTTTCGCGGGTTCGACGACGCGTTCCATTCGGTGTAGTAAACAGGCCGGCCGCGCGCGTAGCGGCGCGTGTCCTGGGCCACCTGGCGCATGATTCCGCGTTGGCTTTTGAATAGCTGTTGTTCCGTGTTTTCTGTGTTGTTGTAACCGTCGGTTGGGTAATGATGAGTGCTGATGAAGTCGGCGGGTACTTCGTTGCGCTCGCAGTACTCGACGAAGTCTTCGATCCAGTCGCTCTTCGCCGTCGCCGGTCCACCCACTCTAAACGACTTGTCCACGTTCTTGATGGCTTCCGCAGTGTGACGATAAAGCCTGAAGTAGTCGCGTTGGGTTCCATCCCAGAATGCGCGGAGGTTCGGCTCGTTCCAGACTTCGAAGAACCATTCCGCTACTTCCCTGCTCCCGTATCGCTCGGCGCAGTGAGAAACAAGCCGTTCGATCAATGTCGACCATTGTTTGTAATTGCGCGGCGGCGTGACGTTCGCTTTGTAATTGAAGACCGTTTTGTCGCCGGAAGCGAGTGCCGCCGGCATGAAGCTCAATTCAACGAATGGACGCATGCCGATCGAGAGCAGAAAATCGAAGACCCGATTGCAGTTGAAGAACGAGTGGACCAGCTTGTTGTTGTTGCGCACGAATGTGCCGAAGTCGTCGGACAGCAGACCGTGAAAACGAACGTGCTGAAAGCCCAGCTCGTCGTGCGCGCGCTTGAGTTGGTCCTGCCAATCAGCACGCAACGCCATGGGCGCGTGATCGCTGCCGACTGTGTGTTCCCAGAAATGCGGCAAAGACGTAGTTGCTTCTGCCAGGTCACAGAAGAAAGTGAGGCAACTCATCTCGATAAAGTTCCGCGGTTCAAATCACGTGTCGCACAGCGCGGCGACTCAGTTCCGCTGTTAGACCATACACCAGGTGCGATGCGAGCGCATATGCGTGCGTCGACAGCGGATACTCAGTTGGTCCTTTAGCGAGGCCGAGTAGCGGAACGGCAGTTTCATCTGCCACGGCCCAAAAAACGGCGCCAAACGGAATACCCGCGCCTGCCGTGACCTGCGGCGCCACTTCCGCCATCGCGCCGTAAAGACCGCCGGTCGCAGTGCCGAAAGCGTAATGGACTGCCGCGCCCGCGGGTTTCTTCTCGTCCTTCGTCAGCTTGTGGCCGAAGATGCCTTCCGAGATCGCTTTGGCTGTTTTGACGGTCGCATCGTCTTGCTCCTCTGCCTGCTTGTTCGCGCCGAGCGTCTGACTGGAGTTCGGCATTTCGTTGGGGTTTGGTCCTTCGCTCGGCTGCATCGACTGCGCGCCGTGCGGTTTTTCGAATCCCGCGGCCATACGCGTCCACGCAGCCTGAAACTGGTTCATGGTCCACGAAGCCACCAAACCCGCGACCAGACCTGCCACCAGTCCCTTCCACACCTCTCCGGTTTCATTGGCTTGCTGCATCGTCGAGATCTCCTTTAGGACTTCGATCGGAGCAACTTCCCGGCCACAGAGATTTCTGACGATTTTTATGGACGCCGCTCGATCCGTGTATTTCTCTGGTACACATTAAATGTATTGCGGTTTTCTGACTTCAATGGTACTTATGCGATCAAGATAAGCTCCCCCCGGCAAACCAAATCCCCCTGCGAATCTTTCCGTTGGTCCATTGCGTTCGACAAGGAGGAGAGTTCCATGCTCAAGCTGTTGTCGTTTTCGATCCGTGCTTTTTTCTGCGGATTATTCATTTTACTTCCCATTATTTCTGCCAACGCACAATTCAGGGCCGCCGTTCAGGGAACAGTGGCGGACTCGAGCGGCGCTCTTGTACCCGGCGCGACCATCACGCTGACGAACAAAGACACCCGCAATCAACGCACGACGACCAGCAGCGAAGACGGCTTTTATCGCATCTCCGGTCTACCGCCCGGTAACTATGAGCTTGTCGTCGAGAAAGGCGGCTTCAAACGACAGACGTTCGAAAACGTTGTCGTCAACGCCGAAGAGACGCAGGGCCTCGACGTCGTGCTTGCTACCGGCGAGGTCACGGAGACAGTTACCGTAACCGAGGAGACCGCGCAGGCATTGGAGACTGAAAACGGAAACGTGTCGCGGGCGTTGACGACGAGAGAGATTCGGCAGTTGCCGCAGCCTGGACGCGATCCGTACGAGTTGCTTCGTCTGACGCCGGGAATCTTCGGCGACGCCGCTCGCGCTGGCAACGGACAGTCAGTCAATCTTCCGAACACGACCGGCCCGGGCGGCTCTAACAATTCGATCTTCCAAACGGAGAACCAGGTCCAGATCTCGGCAAACGGCCAGCGTCTGTCCGCCAACAACTTCATGATCGACGGCGTCAGTGTCAACAGTTTCAACTGGGGCGGGGCCGCGCTTGTGACACCGAATCAGGAGTCGATAAAAGAGATTCGCGTGTTGTCGGCGTCGTATTCCGCGGAAGACGGTCGCAACTCCGGCGCGCAGGTCAAAGTTGTCTCGCAAGGCGGCGCCAACGACGTCCACGGTTCTGCGTTCTTCAAGTACAACTCGCCGAAGTTCAATGCCTTTAATAAATTCAACGGGCCAGGCGCGCCGCCCGCTCGCGTCAACGACTACATTCGTCAGTTCGGCGGCAGCATCGGTGGACCACTTTATTTTCCACGCTTCGGCGAAGGCGGCCCGGCTGTGTTTGGCGGCCGTAATAAGTCGTTCATCTTCTTCTCTTACGAAGGACTGCGCAACAACACCTCCGCAGTCGATCGCAAGTTCGTGGAAACTGCGGAGTTTCGGCAACTGGTGCAACAGCTTCGTCCCGGCAGTGTGACTTCAACAATCTTTTCTGCGTCAGGCATCACGCCCCGAATCGTTAACGTGTTCGCGCCGAGTTGCGCCGTCTTCGGCAATGATCCAAATCGCTGTCGTGTCGTGCCAGGCGGCATGGACCTGGGCTCGATCACCGGCTCGTTGGGCCAGTACGTCTCGCTCGGCAATCCGACTGGCGGCGGCTTCGACGGCATTCCCGACATTCAGGAAATTCAGTTTTCTATTCCCACGTTGAAGCGCGGCAACCAGTACAACCTCCGCCTCGACTTCCTCAGAACCGCCAAAGATAGTCTGACACTCAGCGCCTACGTCACGAGACTAAACAATCTCGACAGCGATAGTGGGTCCGCAGGTCGTCCGATGGCGGATCTTCCGCTCCAGCCGTTGAATACTTCGGGAACGATCATCTATCGACGAATCATCTCGGCCACGACGCTGAACGAGTTGCGTTTCAACGGAACGCGCTTCTCGAATGATCAAGTCAGCGCTGCCACCAACGTAAACTTCGGTATTCCCCGAGTAGAAGTTGAAGGGCTGCCCTTCGACCGCATCAGGTTCGGCGCGCCCCGCAGTGAAAATACGCCCGGGCTCCAGGCCCAAAACATCTTCGAGCTCAGCGACACGCTGACGAAAGTGATTGGCAATCACGCGTTCAAGTTTGGCGGCGTGTTCCGCTTCGAACAGCTCAACGACGACACGTCGGGCGGTTCACGTCCGCTCTATTCGTTCAGCGGTCTATTCAATCTTGCGAACGATACGCCCATTTTTGAAAGCGTCAACGCCGATCCGCGCACCGGCTTGCCGGCCGACGCGCAGCGTTACTTCACCACTAACTACTATGCCGGTTTCATACAGGACGACTGGAATGTACGGCCCAACTTCACGCTCAATCTCGGTCTGCGTTACGAATACTTTCAACCGCTCAAAGAGAAAGATGAGCGCTTGAGCAATTTGTTATTCGGCACGAACGGGTTGATCGATTCGCGGGTTGTCCCGGTAGCAGAACTTTACCCACCGGATCGAAACAACTTCGCGCCACGCATCGGCTTTGCTTACAGTCCGAAAATCAAGTTCCTGGGATTGGATAGTGAAGAAGGTAAGGCCACCGTTATTCGCGGTGGTTTCGGCCTTGCTTACAACCGCATTCCCGTCGCGCCGCTGGCAAACGTGCGCGGTAATCCGCCGTTCTTCGCGCGCTTCGGACTTTGCTGCGGCACGGCAGCGACCGATTTCGGCTCACCATTCGCCAATGGAACGATTCTCTATTCAACTGGTTCGAGTAATTCGCTTACGAGCTATCCGCGAAATCCCGCGTTGGGCCAGGGGATCAATCCCGCCAATGGGGCGCCCAATGGCGGTCCGGTAGAGATCTGGGGCGCGCCGGCGGAGTTGCCGAACCCTTACGTCTACGCCTACTCGCTCGAGATACAGCAGGAGTTGCCGGCGAAGTTGACGGCGACGATCGGTTATCAAGGCAGCAGCGGTCACAAATTGATTCGTCTCGTCAATCAGAACTTCCTGTTTCAAAACAACCCGGCGTTCTTCCAGGTGTTCTTTACGACGCCTGACGTGAACTCAAACTACAATGCACTCAACGCGAACCTCGTCCGTCGCTTTTCGCAGGGTTTGCAAATACAGGCCAACTATCGTTGGAGCAAGAGTATCGACCAGTTGTCTTACGAGGGGCCGGGCTTCGTCACGAATCAAACGTTCCCGCAGGACAATAGCACCGAACGCGGTCCTTCGGATTTCGATGTCAGGCACTACTTCAATCTTTCAGGCTTGTACGAGCTGCCCTTCTTCCGCCGGCGCAACGATTTTGTCGGCAAGGTTTTGGGAGGCTTTGAAGTGACGGGTATCCTGACGGCGCGGAGCGGATTTCCGTTTACGCCGGTAGTCGGCGGTTGCGTGAGCACGCCGGGTGGACCACAGCTTTGCCCGGTGCGCCCGCAAGGCTATAGAGGACCAACCGAGCTCGACACTTCTGACGACGCATTCATCAGTGGAAGCAACTTCCCCGGCGGTGGCGCTCCGTTCTTTACCGTTTTCGATCTGCCAAACAACTCGGTTGCGCCTCCGGGAATCGGACGCAACTCATTTAGAGGCCCGAGCTATTTCAGTGTTGATATGAGCCTTGTCAAACACACGCGGCTGGGAGGTTTTCTCGGCGAGTTGTCGGAACTGGAGTTGCGCGCAAACTTCTTCAACGTGTTCAATCAGCTCAACCTGAAGACGTTTGAGTTTGGCAGCGACGCAACTACGATCGGTTTCTTCGATCCTCGCGGGGCGAACGAACCGGGCGTGCTGACGAACAACCCGCGCTTTGGAATCGCGACCCAGGGCACGGCAGGCCGCGTCGTTGAATTGCAAGCGCGTTTCAGATTCTAAGTCGGTTTGGTTAACTAATGAGACACAAAAAACCCCTGACGCTACTTCTCTGCCTGCTCTTTGTCCTGGCGCTTTTTATTTCGACGCCGCCGAGTTCGGCGCAACGCAACGTCGACATCGAAAAGCGCGTTTCGGCCCTTCTTGCGCGAATGACGCTCGAGGAGAAGTTGGGCCAGCTACAACAGCTCGACGGACAGGGAGACGGAAACTTTCGTCCCGAACACGTCGACATGGTCCGTAAAGGACTGCTCGGTTCGACGCTGGGCGTGCGTAACGGCGGCCGCCCCAATCAACTGCAACGCATCGCGGTTGAACAGTCGCGGCTGAAGATCCCGCTGTTGTTTGGGTTCGACACGATTCACGGTTATCGAACGATCTTTCCGATCCCGTTGGCTGAAGCCGCGACGTGGGATCCAGCGCTGGCGGAGCGTTCCAGCAGTATCGCCGCGAAGGAGGCGTACGCCGCCGGCTTGCGCTGGACGTTCGCGCCGATGGTCGACATCGCGCGCGATCCGCGTTGGGGAAGAATCACCGAAGGCGCCGGCGAGGATCCGTTTCTCGGCGCCGCCTTCGCTCGCGCTCGTGTGCGTGGATTTCAGGGCGAAGATTATTCGCAACCGGGAAAGTTACTCGCCTGTGCGAAGCATTGGGTCGCGTACGGCGCTGCC
>DASRIM010000263.1:0-19436 GCA_035649995.1 Pyrinomonadaceae bacterium
TGAAAACTCCATTTCGGAACGTCTTCATCGCAAGCGGTGACCTGCACGTTGGTAGCGACGATCGTGTCGAGACTGACTCTCTCAACGCGATCGGCAGTGAAATAGATACGCGTGCCGTCCTGCGTTTGGTTTGTGAAGCCGGTCGAGTCGACGAAATATCCGGTCTTGGTGCGATAGTTCCACTCGCCGCGCGAGCCGGTGATGCGCTGTATCTCTGCCTGATCGAAAACGACGCTGCCTTCGGCGACAACCCTGTTCTCAGCTTCGTACACCGTGACTTTGTCGGCCTGAAGTCGATAAGTCCCGATGCGAACGTCGACGTTTCCTTCGTAGTGGATGATGCGCGCGTTCTCCGGTCCTTCGGCGGACTGCTTGCTCGCCTGAACGTCGAGCTGGTCGGTGCTGACTCCCGGCACGGCGCCTTGCGGCGGCGGTCGTCGTTGAATCGGTTGATCCGTATTGAGTGGATTGACGTTGGGCGTGTCCGTCATCGGGTTCGCGACTTTGCGATCGACGGGATTGGTTTGCTGTGCGACGACGGCAAACTGGCAAGCCAGTAGGAGGATAAGGGTTACCAGGGGCACACGAGTCATAGGGCGAGTGGATGCTAACACAAATCCGTGTTTTGTTATGATTCGCGTCGTGTCTAAGTTGATGATAGTTGCAGGCGAGCCGTCGGGCGATGCTCACGCCGCCGCACTTGTTTCCGCGCTTCGCAAAAAAAACTCCCAGATCGAATACTTCGGCGCGACCGGTCCGCTGATGCGAGCGCAGGGCGTCGAGACGATCGTCAATTCAGACCAGTTGGCGATCCTCGGCATCCTTGAAGTCGCGCAGGCGTTGCCGAAGTTCATCAGCGCGTTTCGCAAACTGAAAGCCGCCGCTATTGAAAGATCGCCGGACGCAGTCGTGCTCGTCGACTGGCCCGAGTTCAACCTGCGTCTTGCGACTTCACTGCACCGGCGCGGGATCAAAGTCATCTATTACATCAGCCCGCAGCTATGGGCGTGGCGTCCGCGGCGCATCAGCAACATCAAACGCGACGTCGATCTGTTGTTGTCGATCCTTCCGTTCGAAGCGGAATGGTACAAGACGCGCGGCGTGGATCACGTCGAGTTCGTCGGACATCCGTTGGCCGGCGAAGTGGAACCACGGATTGGGCGCGAGGAGTTTTGCAGGCAGCATGGTCTGGATTTTCAGAAGCCAATTGTGTCCTTTCTGCCGGGAAGCAGGCGAAAGGAGTTGGAACGAATCCTGCCGCCGATGGCCGATGCGATCCGGAAGTTGAAACAGACGCATCCGGAAATCCAGTACGTGATCGCGGTAGCGCGGAGCAGGACGATCGACGAAACAAAAGAGATCCTGTCGTCGCTGAACTCGATAAAGATCGTGCAGGGACAAACTCGCGAAGCACTTGCCGCTTCCGACGCAGCCGCGATTGCCAGTGGTACAGCGACACTGGAAGGCGCGTTGCTCGAAACACCGATGGTTGTCGTCTATAAAGAATCAGCAGTGAACTGGCACACGCTGGGACGCCTGATCACTGTTCCTCATTACGGCCTTGTGAACCTGGTCGCGGGCAGCGAGATCGCAAAAGAACTGATGCAGACTGATCTCACAGGCGATAATCTGGCCCATGAACTGGTCCAGCTTCTCGATCCCGGAAGAAACCAGGCCGCTCGCGAAGAGTTGCGGCTCGTCGGAGCTCGCCTCGGTGAAGCCGGCGCTTCCGAACGCGCCGCGAACCTCATACTCGACTTTTTAAATTGATTCGTCTAATCCTTGGATCGCTTTAGTTCGGCGATCTGCTGTTCAAGACGTTTGATTTGTTCACGCATTTCGGGCAGCCGCTGGAGGTGAGCGTTCATACGCTTAAATTGATCCAGCGGCTGCACCGGTATTCCCCACCAAACTCCCGGCCGCACGATCTTCCCCGGAAGGATTCCCGCTTTCGATCCGATCACCGCGCCTTTTTGTACGCGCGTGTGATCGCCGAAACCGACCTGGCCGCCGATTACCGCGTCGTCTTCGATCACGACGCTGCCGCTGATTCCCGTCTGCGCGGCGATGACGACGCGCTCGCCGATGTCGGAGTTGTGTCCGACATGGACCATGTTGTCGAGCTTCGTTCCGCGCCCGATGCGGGTCCGTCCTAACGCGGCGCGATCGACGCAAGTGTAAGCGCCCAGTTCCACGTCGTCTTCGATCACCACCGTGCCGATCTGTGGAAACTTTTGATAGCCGAGGTCGTGGCGCACGTATCCAAACCCGTCCGCGCCGATACAAACGCCCGCATGAAGTATGACGCGATTACCGATCGTGACGCCGTCGTACAAAACAACGTTCGCGTGCAGCACGCAGTCTTCTCCAACGGTGACGTGCTCACCAATACAAACATTAGGACCGATGTAAGCGGTGGCGGCGATCTTCGCACTCTCGGCAACGACGGCACTCGGATGAATCGATGGTTGACGACGCGACGGATGAAGCACAGCGCCGATCTGTGCAAATGCCAGTTTCGGATTCGCGACTTCGATCGAAGTCTGATTCGGAAACTTCTCACTCTGCGGAACGATCAAGCACGCGGCTTTGCTCGCAAGCGCTGCCGCGAAGAGCTTCTCGTTATCGACGTACGCGATCTCGCCTTCACGCGCCTGGTCCAGATCCGCGATCCGTTCAATCCGTGTTTCACCGTCGCCGGAAACACGACCTCCGACGATCTCAGCGAGCTGCTGCACTTTCATCGTGTAACTCCACGCTTAGCTCCACGAATAAAGCTAATCAAATGCGAAACGTTTTCATCGGGCTCGAGTTGGTTGAGTGCCTCTTCGAGTGGAATACCGGATCTAAACAAAATTCGATACGCCTCTTTTAATGCTCGTCTCGCGCTCTCCGAAAAACCCGCGCGCCGCAATCCCACGCTATTCACACCTCGCAACCGCGCCGGGTTTCCGTCCGTTATGAAAAACGGCAACACATCCTGCACGATCTTCGACTTCCCGCCAACCATCGCGTGCCGGCCGAAACGGACAAACTGATGCGCCCCAACGTTGTTCGAGATAAAAACGTGGTCCTCGACGACGATGTGTCCCGCCAGCGCGACCTCGTTCGCGAATATGTTGTCGTCGCCGATAACGCAGTTGTGAGCGACGTGCACCCCAACCATCAGAAAATTGCGGGATCCGATGTGGGTGATCTCGTCTTCCCCGTTCGCCCGGTGCAGCGTGCAAAACTCCCGAATGATGTTGTCGTCGCCGATTTCGAGGTAACTGCGCTCGCCGCGAAACTTCACGTCCTGGGGTTCGCCGCCGATAACGGCGTGCTCGTAAATGCGATTTCTGGCGCCCAACCGGGTATAACGCTTAATGATGGCGTAGGCGCCGATATCGCAGTCTGGGCCGATTTCGACGTGATCCTCGATAATTGCTGTGGGATGTATCGGCATTTGCAGGGTTTTGAGGATAATCGTGTCTTGTGGATCCTGCAAATCCTGTTTATGATGCCATGGTTGTTGCAGGGTTTAACCAAGTAGGAGACCGTAAAGCCTTTGTTTAGTGATCAGTTTCGCCGCGGCGAGTCGGACAAAAGTAAGCTCTCGAGCGTAAAAGGCTCGAAGCTTATTTCAGGCCTTTCGGACGTCGCATGGAAGGCGTTTCAGTCAGTCAACCAACTGCTGCCTGAGGGCGAATCGATTCGACCCAACTGGGCTCCCGGTCCTCTGCTCAAGTCGTACGAGCGCTCGGCCCCGCCACTCGGTTTCCCGCGCGAGACCGACAGTCTTTGTCCAACCTGCGTCAAGGAAGTTCGTAACGCCGTCATCAGCGGAGCAGTTCCGCTCGAGATGTTGATGCACGAGCATCCCGGCGAGATCAAGGCGCAGATCGTCGAGGACAACGGACAGGTCGTCATGCGCAAGCATTGTCCGAAGCATGGCGAGTTCGAGGACGTGATGTCGACCGATCCTGCGTTTCTCGAGCGCATCGAGTCGCTCTTCTTCGGGCGCGACTTCCGCGCTGCCGAAGATGCGAACGTTCATCGCCACGGAACTTCGAACATTCAGTTTGGACGCGGCGCTGTGTTGACCGTCGACCTGACGAATCGCTGCAACATGATGTGCAATCCGTGCTTCATGGACGCGAACCAGGTCGGGTACGTTCACGAGCCGACTTTCGAAGACACGAAAGCGATTCTCGATCGGGCCGTGTCGTTCAAACCGCGGCGGCAGGTGATCATTCTCTTCTCCGGCGGCGAGCCGACGCTCTCGCCTTACTACCTCGAAGCCGTCGCTTACGCGAAGAAGATCGGTTTCTATCGCATTCTCGCCGCTACCAACGGCATTCGCTTCGCCGAAGACATCGAGTTTTGTAAAGCCGCGAAGGCCGCGGGCCAGCACGGCGTTTATCTTCAGTTTGACGGCGTCAGCGAAGAGAAGAACAAGCATCGCGGCGTCGGTAACTTGTTCGACGTGAAGTTGCGCGCGATCGAGAACCTCGCGAGTGTCGGCATCAAAGTCACGCTCGTCGTCACGATCGTCAACAACCTCAACAATGACGGCATCGGACAGATCGTCGAGTTTGCCGCGCAGAACATCGACAAGGTGCAGACAATCGCGTTTCAGCCGGTGTCGTTCACCGGCCGCGACGAAGACATCTCCGACGAGATGCGCAAGAAGTGGCGCTACACGCTCGCCGGCATGACGCACGATCTGAAGAATCAGCTAGGCGGCAACATTCAGCCGCTGCGCGACTGGTTCCCACTTTCGTCGTATTCGGCGTTTACCAGCGTGATGGACATGTTGCAGGGCGCCGACGCGCCGTGGGGCTGGTCGTCGTGCAATTGCCATCCGAATTGCGGCATCTTCACGTTGCTGGTCGTGAATCGACAGACGGGCGAGTTCAAGTCGCTGTTTGAGTTCTTCAACTACGAACAGTTCATGAAAGACGTGGCCGTGATCACCGACACCGCGCGCGGACGCAAGCTTTCATACGCGCAGCTCGGCATGGCCATCATGCGAAACTTCGACGCCGAACGTGCGCCTGAAGGATTTCCGATCTCGCAGATCGTCAATCTGTTCAAACCGTCGTCCACCAACTCGAACTCAGATCGCAACGACCGCATGAAGGCCCAATCCGGCGCGAACGGAAACGACCTTTGGCGCGTGCTGTGCGTCGAGGGCATGTGGTTCCAGGATCTGTTCAATTACGACTTCCGCCGCACCGAGATGTGCGTCATTCCCTACGGCACGCAGGAAGGCGAGATCTCCTTCTGCGCGTACAACACCGGCGTGGGTTGGCGGCAGATCATCGAGAACATGCACAAGACCGCGAACCTTGGCGAGTGGTACGAAGAGCACGGCCGACACAAGGTCTACGCCGCCGGCAAGAACGTGCCGCTGAAAACTACGAAACACTCGCTGAGCCTGCCGGTCATTCAGGCCGTGCTGGCGGAAGACTCCGAACCGTCACCAGCAGCAACGCCTTATCTGGTTGAAGAAGAAGATACGATCTCCGTTTAGCCCGGTCGCTCGCCTTTTAGCCCGGACTCTCTCCCTGTTCCAATTCAGTTTCTGTCCTAACCCGTAGGGTCTCTCTCCGGTCACTTGTTTTAGGGTCTGTTTGAGTTCGCGTTTTACCTTTACCGACAAAGAGGATCGCGATGAAAAAACTTGTGTCTTCCATTCTCATGCTCAGCCTCAGCATGGCTGTAGTTTCCTTCCCCTCCGTGGCCCAGGAACCAGCGCCTGTTCCGAAGCCCCAAACGGCCGCGTTAACGAATAAGGACGTCGTCGAGATGCTCAAGGCTGGATTAACGCCGGAAGTCGTCGTCGCCAAGATCAAATCGTCGGAGACGAATTTCGACACCAGCCCCGCCGCGCTTGCGGAACTAAAAGCCACGAACGTTCCCGACGATGTGATTCTGGCGATGGTGAAAGGGCCGGCGAACACCGCCGCTCCGAACCCCGAAGCCTTGAACGCCGATGGGACCATCAACGTACCTGACGGAACCGAGATCGAGATCCAACTCCAGACGACGGCCTCCGGCGAAGAGCTGAAGGTCGGCGACGTCGTGGATTTCGTCGTCGTGCGTCCGGTCCAGGTCAACGGTTGGACCATCTTCGAGAAAAACGCCGGCGCCAGGGCACGCATCACGACCGCGAAGAGGGCCGGACACTGGGGCAAGGCCGGAAAGCTGGAGTGGGCCATGCAGGACATTATGGCTACCGATGGCGCACGCGTTCCGGCGCGCTTCACGCAACGGCAGATTGGCGACAGTAAAGGCGGAACGGTTGCGGTGGCGGCGGTGGCGACGACGGTGTTTCTTGGACCGATTGGTCTGTTGTGGGGATTGAAAAAAGGAAAGCCGGCGGTGATTCCCGCCGGCAATCGCTATAACGTCTTCGTACACGGCGACGTGAAGATCAAAGGCAAAACGGCTGAGACTACTGCCGCTGCGAAAGAGACGCCTTAGATCTAGATTCGCGTTGGATTGTCGTCGTTTTCGGAGTCGCTGCTGGGTCGCTGCACTTCGCGTAACTGAGCGACGATGTCGCGCAGGCGGATCGCGAGGTCTTCGATCGTCTGAACGCGTTTGCGGGAACGCTCGCTCAGATCTTCGCGCAGCAGAAGCTGCGCCTGGCCCAACACGCCCGTGAGGGGGTTATTGATTTCGTGGCGGATGCGGGCGACGAGGTCGGCAGTCTCCTCGAGCTTCAAGCGATACTTCGCGATCTGATCTTCGTTGTGGTGTTCAGCCATCGACTCTCCGTAAAGGGATTTCGGCAACGATTCCGGCCAATGAAGGATAAAAGCAATTGTCTTGTATGAATTGGTGGTGTGCCGCGTTTACTTGTTACAGCGCCCCCATTGTGCCCCTGAACTCGGCTGAGTTCAAGAGTTTTGATCAGCGTGAGTGAATGGTTGATGGGGGATGGGTTGTTTTTAGTGAGGGCCAAGTGGAGAAGGGGCCAAGTTGACAACAACGGGCTCGGGCTCTTAAATTCGAGTTCCTCTTGCTGGGAGGTCGTCCAATGGTAGGACTCCAGACTCTGGATCTGGCTATCGGGGTTCGAGTCCCTGCCTCCCAGCCAAAAAGAATCAGACACTTACGGGCGACTCAATTTTCGAGTCGCCCGTTTTGTGTGCCCATAGTCTGCCGGCCGAAAAATTTGGCTCGCGATGTGGAGTGCGAATCACCCTTCACAATCAGTCTTCGATAGCTTGATCATCCGAACTCCGGCTGCACTGCCAGCCAAAATGGGTCTGTTGGTAAGTGCAACCTCGATATAGTAGGCGTTACGCTCGAAATCGAATGGCCGGTCCACCATCGCACCGCACGCAGCGACAGACCGCAGTTGATAATTGTTCGAACGTGGAAATGGGCTGCTGTCAAAGGTTGCAAGCACGGTTTCGGTCCCACCTGCCAAATCTACCTCTATAAGTTTCGCGACGACCTTTCCTGAATTACCGGCAGCCAAATACAGTAACTTCAACTCAATCCCACCTGAGACGCGAAACATTGTTTCGCTCGGCGTTACGTTGTATCGGATTACCGCCGACTGTGTTAGCTGTGGAATAAGAGCGCGCTTCGGCGCTACCGTCGTCGGGTCCGCAAGTAACCGCCCCATCTGCGCGATGCTACGGTCCAGGAAAACTTTGCCAATGTCTTTTTCATCGACCTTTCCGTCTGAACCGACCGATGTCCAGATCTTATTCTTGTCAGGCAGACCGCATCTGAAATTGGCTACCGTCGCCGCGGTAGTATTAAGAGTTCGCGCGTTGTTCGCTTGTCGCGAGCCGGTGGCAACCCCGGTCGGATCGCCGACGAAGTTTACGTTAGGATTGGACCAGAACTGTATACGAACGGTGTTGGTATTAGCACGTACTCCCATGATAGTACGCCATGGATTCGTATTGGCATTAGAAGGGTTGGTCCTGAGAAAGCCATGATTGAATGGGAACGGACTATTGTTTGCGCCATCAGCGTCCCAATCATGCCGCGCTCCCATGATATGACCTAATTCATGGCCGAAGGTGAAATTCCCGGTGGCGCAGCTTCGTCTGACAACTGCGAAGCCAAATTTCTCAAATGCATTCGACACCGGGTTCATGACAAACGCTCTACCGCAATCGTCCAGATTATCTACGATGAGCACAACGACGTCGGCGGCGAACGTGGTTCTCAACGCATGTACTTCATCCATTATTCCGTCGGTCGGATTTTGAAGACGGTCCCTGTCCGTTACTGAGTTTCCGGTTTCCGTATAGTTCACCTCTTGCATGTGCGCTAACCGCACGCGCTGATTAATCCCGCTATTAGCATACGAGTCGTTTGTTTCCTGAACTGCAAGGAGTATCGCGCCTTGAATACCCGCCAAGCCGCCAGCCGCCGCACGGGCCGTGCGGGTGAATACCACCAACACGTCAATCTCGTTTGCAGGGTCTGTGTTACAGGTGGGTGGAGCAGGGGCTGCCGCAAGCATTTCCGGCTGTTGGGCCTGAACTGCTTCCGCGGGAGGCTCGGTCGAGTTCCCTTCCGGCGGAAACTTTGTTCGGTCGATTTCCTGTAGTGAATGTACCCCGTTGCCCAGATAACGTACCTGGTACATGTTGCGGCCCGTCGTAAGAATATTGCCGGTCACCGCTTCGCCAACGATAACGAAAGTCGCGGAACTGCCTCGCTGGTTCTCGATCGCACCTTTCCAGATCAGACCATTCTTTTGTTGCTCCAAAGATGACCGATTCAGGACCAGGCTTCGCCTTCCGAAAAGCGGCAGTGAAATCCTTCGACGATCTGTATTGCGCAGGTGCCGCATGTCGACAATGATGTTCTTGCTCCTGATGACCGTCGGGTCGTCAGTCTTTGCTGCTGACGAACCCCGTTGGTTCGTGTCTCGGTACAACGCAGGAACTTGGGCTTGTGCTTGCATGAAAGTCGAGAGCACAAGACTGACGGCTGCGACGATAATCGGAAGATTCTTGTTAGTTGATTTCATGGCTGAATGTTCCCGTTTTTGACTTGCTTGAGTTTTATCCAATACACCCGATGTTCGCTACCTTGATTATTTGAACACCCGCCGCGCTGCCCGCGAGAATGGAACTGTTTGTCAGTCTGACTTCGACGTAGTACGCCTTCGTTGCAAAATCGAAAGGCTGCGGCGGAATCTGCGGGCCACACTGCCCTACCGATTGCACCTGATACTGGTTGGCTTTCGCAAATGCGTTACTATCGAAATTCAACTTGTCGACTTCGGCGCCCGTTGCCAAATCAACCTCGACGAGCCTGGCCACCACTCGTGCATTGTTGCCCGACGCCAGGTAGCGCAGTTTCAATTGAATACCCGGGCACTCATTTCCGGTTGCCGTAAAACACCGCGGTTTTACGGCAAATAACCCTTCAACCGGCGTTACGTTATAACGAATGACTGCTGATGTAGTTTGCGGCGGAAGTTGGACGCTGATGGAAACGGGTTGATTTCCGCCTATCACAGTGCCGATTTGCGCGGTGCTGCGATCCAGTGCGACCTTGCCCGTATCAGCCTCGTCGACTGTTCCGGCGGAACCCACAGTCGTCCAGATTTTATTTATTTCCGGTGTTTGCGCGTGAGCCCCGTTTAGCGTCCCGAATAGTAAGCACACGACAACACAGAGATGACGACCGTTTAGAATCTTGTGGTTCGTCGTAAATCTCATGGACTTTCTCCTTGATGGCTTGATAGTCATTTGACGCTACGCGCCATGACTCTTCGTTTGATCCGAGCGCAATCGTGAAATGAGAGTGTCGGATCCCGTTAGGGGAGATCCATTTGCGCTCGTGGCGAACCTCGTTCGCTGCTGTTCTATAAGTTATGACGACGCGAGCCAAAAACGTTTCCAGCGTTTTTAGCTCAGCCTCGAACTCGTTCCGCCTGCGTTTGAAAGCTGATGACTAAAAGATTGCCGAAAAGGTGAGGCTCGTAGAGTTTGGCTTCGTCAGTTGCTTTGTAGAGGTATGACCAAACATCCGTGTCAATGACGCGGATTGCCATTTATTGAACGCTCCGTGATGGGCGGTCGCGATCCTAACTCAAATAAAGACGCACGAACGCGCACAGAATGAAACGCAGCCAAACCTTCAACGCCAGTCCGGCGGCTCCAGGCTCTTGGGAACATACTCCTGATTTTCAGCCGCGCACTGGCTGAGTGTCGAGTTGCCGTCTATATTTCGCCGCAACATCTGCCGGAAAGTTGCTTCCTGCTGACTATCCCGGAAAGCCCTCTTGGGAAGAATCGACAGTGAGTGGATGTTCTTGCCGTAGATCAGAATGTAGAAGCTGTCGTTTTCAAGCCACCCCGTGTAGAAGCTCCACGCTAGCGTCGAACTCGCGTGCTGGGTCTTGAACGATATACCCACGTCTGTAAACGTTAAGGTGTATTCGTCGCGAAACTTCGGGTCGCCGCGGAAGTAGGCGCGTGGACGATCGATGGTCCAACCATGAAACCAGCCCAGTCCGACAACGAAGATCAGCGCGATGTTGGCCCAAAGCGGCAGAACGACCTCGATCACTACCTGGAGCAGTAGCAAACCGGCCGAGAACAGGACATAAACGATTATTAATCTCGCCAGGAGCTCTTTGGCGTGCCAGAAATAAAAACGTATCGCGGCCAGATATTCCTTTTCCGTATGACTGAACCTCAGTTGCACAGTCTCATTTGCTGAATGGCTCATTTGCTTTCTCTTCTTTGCTCGGTCTGATGTGTGAGGGAGCGCGGAATTAGCGCTTTGACGGGCTGAAGTTGCACAACCAGCTCGACGATTGTGCCTGGCCGATTATAGCCGATTGCGTGGTCATCCAGGGCACTAAAAAAATTTCCTGAACCGGCATGTGATGTTCTCTCGTTATCGGCCACTTCAATGTGTACGGGGTCGCGGCGGTTCGGTTACGCCGATGTAAGGCCCACATTTTGAATTGATACGAAGGAGATCATCATGAAACGTTCCGCCACCATCAGAACTTTGATTCTCGTTTTTGCCCTGCTGCTCGGAAACATTCCGGCAAGCGCAACTGAGCGTCCGTTTGCCGGTAACGGCAATGGCCTCGCAACGTTCATCACGGATGGCGCCGGCAATGTCGTCGGTGCGACCGTCGTCGTGTCAGGCAACGCAACTCACCTGGGATTGTTCAGCGGCACCGGCACGATTCAGTTCATTCCTGACGCCAACGACCCGAACATCTCGCATCCGGCCGGCGACGTTACGTACGTAGCCGCCAACGGCGATCGTCTTCCGACAATTATCGAAGAGGGTTCGATGGACCTGCGAACCGGCATCGCGACGGGATACATGGTCTTTCAAAACGGCACCGGCCGTTTCGCAAACGCGAGCGGCAAAGCTGCCATCGTCGTCGAGCAGAACTTCATCACCGGCGCCTACACGTTCACCTTGCTGGGAAACATCAACTTCTGATTCACCTTCACCCAACACAGTGACTTTCAAGTAGGGCCGGCGGCAACGCCGGCCCTTTTACCCTGGCCCACCGCGTGTTCAATCTTACGCGTTGATGTTTGCTTCGAGGATGTTGGGGTAGATTTTCCAGTGCGCGAAGGGTTCCTGCTGCATTCGCGATTGAAGGAGTTGTAAGTCGTAGCGGAACATTCTAAACGCATCCGCGCCTTTTCGATTCAGCGCCAGGTAACCAAAGTCCTGCATCAGCCGCGCGCGGCGCACGTTCAGATTGAAGTTGGCGTTAACCAGACGCTGGTAGACGTCGACGGTTTCTCGCTGACCGTTTCGATAAATGCGCACGGGTTGGACGTTGGTCCATAGTTGATAGTTCCAGAGCCCGGTGCCGAGGATCTCGTGCTCGACAGTTGCGAGGTAGATTAACGCCGCGATCAGACGCGCTGCGCTTTCAATGCTAACCGTATTACCAGTTAAACGGCGGACGCCGTTCGGCACAAGGCGATCGAGCTCATCCAACCAGTTTTGAAAATACTGGTCAGCGCGAAGGTCATCGTCCGAGTTGTAGTAGGCTTGAAGGTAGCGACGCGCGTGGGCCAGAAACACGTTGAATAAGTCGCGGCGATTCTCGAGCGCCGGCGTGTCGAAACTCCCATCCGCAATGCCTCGCTGCTCAGCGTCACGCTGCGGATCGAGCACCGTCACGTCGTATTGATCGTAAGTATCCGAAAAGAGCTTGCACATTCCCGCGTGCGTGAAGCTGAAGGTCGTGTCGAAATCGCCGCCCTTCACCATCTGTCCTTTCGTCACCACTTGATTGCTGTACTGCGTTCCATAGATGTGCGCCCAAAGCAGTCGCCGCAGCGGGTGTGCGGCCGGAAGACTGTTGCGCGTCGCGATGGCGAATGGTCCACCTGCCGCAAGATGAACTCCGTTGAAATGCCGCACGAGCGAAACATGCGTGGTCGCCGCACATAACGCGATCTTTTGCGCCTGTTCCCAATTCTGGTCACCGGGTTTGCAGACGCCGAGATCGCAATCGATTTGAGTTACTTCCAGCCGGCGCGCAGCTTCATTCAAACGAAACCGCACGTGCGCGCCGATCGATCGCAGCCCTTTGTGATGCTCGTATCGATCGAGCACTCGCAAGTCCCACTGATAATCGCCGTCCGCCGTGCGTTCGACGTAACACGCGTAAGGACTCGCAACCGCAATTCGCCCGAGATCCGCCTGCTGATACTCCGCGGGCAATTGAGGCTCAGCAAATAGCTTTCGGTACTCGTCGTCGTAAGCCTGACTGAGCGCGACGCGCGGATCGGCGGCGACAGGCGGCATGCCGGGCTGCATCGGCGACAGCAGGCGATACATCGCAACCTGAAACTCGTAAAAGTAATACTTCGATCGCTGAGCTTCGTCGGCGGGAACGCGATCGGCGACGAGAATGTTCGGGATGGGAATGCCGCGAAACTGGCTGCTCAGGCTGACGGCGTTGATCTTCTCGCCGTCGTCGCGCGGAATCGGAATGATCGCGGGCTTGTTATTCGCGAACTTGAATAGCGCGAGCCGTCTCCAGAACGCTCTTCGTAGTGTCCACATCTTGTGACGTCCTAAACGTTCCTATGCGACGGCCGGCCACGGCGCGAAAGCGTTCGCCATTTTTCCTAACGACGGGCCCAGCTCCGGATAGTGACGCAACAACACTGTCTTCATCGTAGTGTTGTCGAGCCATTCCATTCCTTCCGGCGTGTAGACCCTGGGCGTGTAGTCGACGGTGAAAAAGCGATCGCTGTTCAAGCGGCGCGAGGCCATCAGGACGAAAATGCGAAACGCTGTGTCACTGAAGCCGAAGCCGCTCGGCGGGCGTTCGGCGTACAGTCCGACAGTGGTGTCGACGCGATCGATGTCGTTGTCGTACACCTGCTTCAGTTGTTCCGCGGTTTGCGGATTGTCGGCCAGCTCGTCGATGCTCTTCAGCGGCTGCTTGTGCAGCAACTGCCTGAACATGTTGTAGCGCGGAACGCCAAGCTCGCGCGTTCGCATAATGTCAGTTGAGGCGAGATCCACAACGATACCGTCCGGCCGTTCATAACGCTGTAGAAACTTCGGATAGTTGTGCAGTTGGATGGCGCCCGGATGAGCGATGCCGAACGAGTAGAGCATGTCCGACATTTTGATTTTATCGACGAGCTCCAGAACGTGCGCCCCCGCAATTTGATTGAACGGGCGCTCTTCCCGCATTGGACCACCATCGGCCGAGCGAAAAGTATAGTCATCGGGAATGAGCGGGTGCATGCGGTACACGGCGACGAACTCTTCAGTCAACGAATAAGGCACGTTGAAATGGTCGGTGCGGCCGCCGACAATGCCGCTGATGAGCTCGCTTTTGCTCAACCGGCCAAAACGGCGATAGGCCCATTCGCCGGCGAGCCCCCACCAGTTTGCGCGCATCGCGATCTGAAGCGTGGGATGGCCCAGGATGCCGGGAGTCCATTCGACTGTGTGTATCTTTGCCAGCAGTGCCGAGTTAATCAGTTGTGCTTTGTAGAAAATATCGTCATCGGACCAGGACGGGTAAGCGGCTTTCAGTCGGTCGCAGATCGCATTATGTTCCAGTGAAAAAAGATTGATGAGCAACGCCAGTCCGAGCCAGGCGCCGGGCTGCGTCAGGGCGTCGCGGTCCATCGGGATCAAACCGTTGGAAGCGATCTTCAGTTTGCCGTCGATTCCGGAACGCCGCGCAGCTTGAGCTTCGGCAGTGCCGCCGTAAACCTGCGAACCGTCCCACCAGTGAGAGTTAACGTTGACGTGCGTGGGCGGCAGATCGTCGGATCCGGGAACGCGCGTCGGATCGGGTTGAGTCCGCAAGATGGTCATCGGGTTCTCGTGCCAGTCGTCGCCTTCTTGCACGGGCACCTTCCACGGGTTCTCTTTCGTATTGGTGCCGTGACTGAACCAGTCGTGAATCATGAATTGCAGCCAGGCGGCGGCGAGCACGTTGAGCGTCGTCGCCGGAGCGAACTTGTGCCGCGTTAATAATTCGCGGCTGACCGTTCGCGGGTTCGGCGTAAGAATGGCGGGCTCGGGTTCAGGATATGTGTGCTCGATCGGGAAGTTGCGACCGAAGCGCGTTCCGGCGGCGCCCATGCGCGGGTTGGACAAGTCGTTGAATGTGCCGTCTGGCGTTCGCGCCGTAAGGTAACGATCGCCGGTGATTGGCGGATCGGGTACCGGCAGCGAAGGCGCGTACGAGGTGTCGTAGAGGTTTTCCCTGCGCAGTGTGTTGCGGATGCCGGCCAGGGTCGCCAGTCCCATGGGCGGAGGCAGCTTGTCCCAGCCGATTCGGTGATCGACGAACTGAGCGCCGCTATCGAAAACGCCGGAGAGTTTGCCTTTGCTGGCTTTGACTCGCTTTATCACTTTGGGGCCGGCCATAACGGCAACCAAACCGATACCGACGAGTCCTACGACCTTCAACAAATCAATCCCTTTAGCCATTGCATTATCTCCTCAATTGATAGCGTGGAACGCTGCTCCAGGTGAAAAGGAGGTGTTGAGAACGAGCGAGGAAAAGAGCGGCGGCAACTTACTCCAGCGGCGCGGGAATGTCAATTTTTTACTGATGACATTTTCAACACGTGCGACTCGCCAGAGGACCTGTCGACGACCAAGCCGAACGTCGATATTCTTGAAAACGTGCCATCTGAAACATTTCATCCGCTTTTGTCATAACTGACAGAGCGGTGAGCCAAACTGCGCTCGCCCTCACTCATCCCGCCCTCCTCGGGCGCAACACGAACGGAGTCACACACATGAATATCTTCACAACCGACAAACCCATCGAGTTGAGCGAGCACATGCTGTCAACGTACCGAACGCTACGCCTGACCCTGGTCGCCGTCGCACTGCTTCTTCCGTGGGTGCTGTGGCTCGGTGGCTACTACTTTTCCAATGGGCAGTTAGGACTACAGAGCTCGATGAGCGCCTACTATCACACCGTCATGCGCAACGCGTTCGTCGGCGTACTCTTCGCCATCAGCGGGCTTTTGGCTGCGTATAAAGGCTATCGCCCGGCTGAAAATGTGGCATTGAACTTCGCGGCAGTGTTCGCAGTTCTAATCGCGGTGTTCCCGAGTGAAGCCGGCAGCAGGTGGCATGGGATTTTTGCTGTCAGTTTCTTTCTGTGCATCGCGTACGTGTGCATTTTTTGCGCGTCTGCAACGCTGTCACTTGTTAGCAAGGGCAAACAGAAGCGTTACCGCGTCATCTATAAATTGCTCGGTATGGTAATGGTCGTATCTCCGGCGATAGCAGCCATTCTGAGTGAGGTCCTACGGCTTCGCAGCTCTTACATTTTCATCGCCGAGGCCGCCGGCGTCTATGCGTTCGCTGCGTATTGGGGCGTGAAGACCCGTGAGATTCGTGAGACCGACGCAGACCGCAAAGCCGCAAAGGGAGAACTTCAGTTAGAAGCCGGCGCCGGGGCAGCAGATGCTGTTCAGGAGCTGCAAGTCGAACCGGCAGTATGAGCAACTTCGATCGACGGACTTTCATCAAGCACGCGGCCATGGCGGCGACTACAGCCGCTTGCCTCGACATACATCAGCGACTCGCGACAGCGATTCCGCCTGTCGTAAACCGTCAGGCGACCACTCATCATCCGTTCTTCGCAAACGCCACGAATACGCCTGAAGTCATCGCACATCGAGGCGGTAATGGCCAATGGCCTGGTGAGACCATGCGCGCCTTTCGAGCGGCGTCGCGTCTCGGCGTAGACATTCTCGAGCTCGACGTCTTCATCTCGCGCAACGGTGAGCTGATGGTGATGCACGATCACGAGATCGACAAAACGACCGCCGGCAAGGGTGTGGTTAACAAGCTGCACAGCGACTACCTTCAGGGCCTGAACGCGGGCCACAAATGGTCGCCTGATGGCGAGCATTATCCGTTTAGAGGCAAGAGCGTCTCGGATCCCAACTATCGCGATCTACACGTGCCGCGGCTCAGGGAGGTGCTCGACGAATTTCGAAACGCGCGCATGATTATCGAGATGAAGAAGGCGAACCGATCGCCGGCGCAGGCCCTCAGCAGGATGATTTCCGAGTACGGCATGAAAAACAAAGTTCTCGTGGCGTCGTTCGAGGGAAAGTTCATGGAGGAGTTTCGCCGTCTTAGCCCGGACGTCGCGACGTCGTTCTCTCTTTCAAAAGGCGATTTCGACCGCTTGATCTCGGGCAAGAAGATTTCTGATGACGAGGTGGGCCAGCCGCGCGCTATACAGTTACCCTTCCGGTTCATCACGGACGACATCGTGCGCCGCTCACACGAGCGGAACATCAAAGTTCACGCATGGACCGTCAATGATCTCGAAAAGATGTACCGGATGTGGCAAGTGGGTGTCGACGGGATCATCACGGATTATCCGGGCCCGTTGCTCGCGCTCCTGGGGCGAGAAACGGGCGGCGCAAAGAGTTGAGCCGCCCGTTCGCTAACGCCGAAATGAAGTGAAATCAACTCTGCCGTAGTGGTGGCATCGGGATCGGTACGTTGTACGTATCTGCGCCGACTCCCACACCACCCTCACACGAGTTCGGAGGAATCGTGCAAACACGACGCGCCGACGGACACTCTGCCGCCCAGAACATGTAACCCAACATTCCACTCGTCGTTCCGGCGCCGTTCGGCGCGACTGTTTGAACGTAAGTTCCAGTTGAGTTGATCAGCGAACTGCTGAAACTCGTACACTCCGGCGCCGCACGCGTGCCGGTGACGATATAAAGCGCGCCCGTAAACTTCGCGGGCGCCAGCGGCAGAATCGGCGGCGCAAACTGCGCCTTGCCGTCGATGTGCTCCTGCCAATTAGATTGTGCATCGGCCGCGTTGTTCGCCTGCTTGCTCGTGACCATCGCGTTCGCGTAATCCAACACTGGCGTCGTCGTGTTCAACCAATCAGCCGTCGCCTTGCGCGTCAACGGAATCAACCAGCGATCGCCGGCTGCAAGATCGATCGTCAATCGCGCAGCGTGATTATTTCCCGATGCGTCGTAAGGATGGACCGAACGATACGCGTCGATGAATGCCTGCAACGCCGGCAGGTTCGGGTTCATGTTTTCTTCGTAGTCGATCTCGATGCCGACGCCTAAACGCTGCGCCGCTTCGGCCGCATTCAATCCGAGTTGTACAGGATTTGTCGCGAGCGCCTGGTTCCAGGCGTCGGTGTAAGTGATCCCGCCAATCGACAACTGAACTCGAATACCGCGGGTCTTGAAGTAATCGACCACGGCCTGCGTCATTCCGTTCGGTATGCCTTGCGTGGTGCCGGAGTCGTTTGTCTTGTTCAGCAGTCTCAAGGGATGAACAAAGCTCAGGACCACGAGGTTCACGGACGGCGTTCCATCGCCCCGGTCAATCAGCCAGCGGTTCTTCGTGTCGAAATCAGTCATGTTACGCACGCTGGCCCATGAGCAAAACTCATTGCCGCAATGCCACGCGCCGTAAACCGAGATGTTGGTAAAAGCAGCGGCAACTGCGTTCGGATTCGCTGGAAGTGTTTTCGGTTTAGCTGAAAGCCCACCGAAGAGTGCAGCCAGCATTAAAAAACCAAGCATGAGCGTTTTTCTTCGCATTTCAGGTTCCTCCTCCGTTGAAGTTTGTGATCCGAATGAAGTGCCAAACTGCAAGAAATTGATTTAAACTCTACCATACCGGCAAGAACCTACACCCGGTCAATCAAACACGTCTTACTAACCAGCGGCGATCCCCTGTTCGGCAAAACTCGTCGCAACCTTACTCGAAGGAGAAAAAACGACATGCCCTGGCAAAATGCTCCCGCTTTACAAAAACTCACTGCCGCTCAGAACGGCGGCAACCTCGGCGCCCAACTCTGGGGCGTAGACATCCGCGGGAAGCTGTACACGATTTATCAAAAATCTCCTGGCGGAGAGTGGAGCTCGTGGATCAGTAAAGACTGGGCGCCAACGAACCATCCCAAATACGTTTACGAACTGGCAGCGTGTCAGTTGGGCGACGGGCGCATCAAGCTTTGGATACTCGATCACAAGCACGAGATTTGGACCGTCGAACAGGAAGGGCCAGGAAACTGGCGAAACTGGTGGCACGGAACCTCAACCAGGTGGAATCGGGCGCCCGGAACATTCAAGAAACTCGCCGCCACGCACATGGCCAGGAGCCCGATCAGCACCTCAGACTGGCCCGGCGGCTCGATGTTCATCGGCCTCAAAGACGACGGGCATCTCGCCGTTTGTTACTCCTCGGGTTTCGATTCGTGGAGCCGTTTCCGAGACAACTGGAACGGAGCCGCTGAGCTGATCGAAGTGACCGCGTGCCAGCAAGGCGGCGATGGAAAAATTGCCGTCTGGGCCATCGATAATAAAAACCAGCTCTGGGGATGCGCCGAAGAGCAGCCGGGCACCGGCAACTTCAGCGGCTGGGTTGGACCAAACTGGCTCAGCGCGCCAAAGCTGCGCAACATCGCCGCCGTCCAGGGCAGCCACGGCGCGATCATCATCGGGCAAGACATGCACTACAACGTGGTGACCAACTTCCAAACGTCACCCGGCGGCAACAACTGGTCCGGCTGGTCAGCGCAGCGTTGGAACGAGGCGCCCTTCAGCTACGAGTTGACTGCGTGTCAGCAGAACAACGGGCTGGCCCAAATCTGGGCCGTCACTCTCAAACAGAACCTGACGAGCATCGTTCAACGCGACGCCAATACCTGGCCCACGCAATGGACCGACTACGATCCTCAAGACCCGCCAACCTAAATAACGAACGGTAAAAACCGATGACGGGCGGCTCACGATCGGGCCGCCCGTTCGTTATCTACCACAGATTAAAAAACCATCCGTAAATCGCGAGGCCGGCGGCGGGCCAGATACTGAAGACAATAAAGGTGAGAAGTGCGAGTCCGGAATTGACCATCCGGTACAGCCCACCGGTGTAGTAGGCGCCGACTATGACTGCCGCGACATAAGCCGAGACGA
>DASRIM010000264.1:0-2670 GCA_035649995.1 Pyrinomonadaceae bacterium
ATTCTGCGTTTCATTGTGCTCATGATCCGTGTAAACCGCGGTTAATGTTAGCATAGCGCGATGCATCGGACATTTTTTCTCGCCCTGCTCGCACTCGCTCTACTTGTGTCCTGCCGTTCCGGGACCAACAACGGCGCGCAAGGCCGGCTGCTCATCTACACGCCGCACGGCCAGGACCTCTTAAAAGACTTCATCGCGCGCTACAAACAACAACACCCGCAAGCCGACGTCCAGTTTCTCGACATGGGCTCGCGCGAGATTCTCGAGCGCGTCCGCGTCGAACGTAACCGACCGCAGGCCGATCTCTGGTGGGGCGCGTCCCACACCACTTTTCAAGCCGCCGCCGAGGAAAACCTCCTCGCCGAGTTTCGGCCCACGTGGGCCGACAAGGTCCCACCGTCCGCGCGCGACGACAAAGACCGCTGGTACGGAACCTACGAAACACCGCAGGTAATCGCCTACAACAGCGACGCCGTCCCCGCCTCCGAAGCGCCGCGCGACTGGGACGACGTATTAGATGCAAAGTGGCGCGACAAGGTTCTGATCCGAAATCCAAATCCCTCCGACACCATGCGCGCGATCTTCGGCGCGATGATCCTGCGGTTCTACAAAGACACCGGCAAGCCCGATCAGGGCTTCGACTGGCTGCGGAAACTCGACGCCAACGTTCACGAGTACACCGCCGACGGGACGCTCCTGATGCAGAAACTCGCGCGCCGCGAAGGGCTGATCACGTTGTGGGACATGCCCGACGTCCGTCTTTTCAAGGAACAGAAGAACCTGCCGGTCGGTTACAACGTCCCGGCGAGCGGAACGCCGGTGATCATCGACGGCATCGCGCTCGTTCGCGGTGGGCCAAACGCCGACGAGGCGCGGCGGTTCTACGAATTCGTGACGACGCCGGAGAGCTTGAAATACGCGGCGGAGAAGTATTACCGCATTCCTGTACGCAGCGATCTGGATCGTTCGCAGTTGCCGGCCTGGATGAACGAGCCGTTTACGAGCCTGCCGATGGATTGGGAGCTGTTGCGGAAAAACGGAAGCGATTGGTTAAGATACTGGGACACCGAGATTCGTGGTAAAAACAACCGCTGATCGACACGGATATGCCGCTGCTCTCGTTAAAAAACGTCTCGCGCAGTTTCGGATCCACTCGCGCCGTTGACGATGTTTCGCTCGACGTCGAACAGGGCGAGTTTTTTGGACTGCTTGGCCCGTCCGGCTGCGGCAAGACGACGACGCTGCGAATGATCGCCGGCCTCGAGAAGCCCGACGCGGGCACTATTCAATTTCAAAACGCGGACATAACGAACTTACCCGCGGAGCGGCGTGGATTCGGAATGGTGTTTCAGAACTACGCACTCTTTCCGCACCTGAACGTCTTTGAAAACGTCGCTTTCGGACTGCGCGCGCGGCACGCCTCGAAAACCGAAACGAGCGAACGCGTCACCAGCGCGCTCGATCTGGTCCAACTTCCCGGATACGAGAAACGGCCGGTCAACGAGCTTTCCGGCGGCCAGCAGCAGCGCGTGGCCATCGCCCGCGCAATCGCTATCCAGCCTACACTGCTCCTGTTCGATGAGCCGCTATCGAATCTCGACGTCTCCCTCCGCGAAGAGACACGCAGCGAACTGCGAGAGCTCGTCACACGTCTCGGTCTGACGGCAGTCTATGTTACTCACGATCAGGAAGAGGCGTTTGCCCTCTGCGATCGAATCAGCGTCATGGTTGGCGGACGTCTAATGCAAACAGGGGACCCGCGTAACCTGTACGACCACCCCTCCGACATCGCCGTCGCGCGTTTCCTCGGCCGCAACAACTTGATCAAGGCGATGCGTCTGAGCTCGAGCAACACGAACGACGGCGAGTTCAAAACACTCGAAGGCGGTCACACGCTGCGCCTCCCGGTCAAACACGCCGAGCTTTCACCGCTGAATCAACCGGTGTTTCTCTCGATCCGCCCCGAGCACGTCCAGCTTCACGCGAACGGCGCACCCGCGACGAACGCCATTCACGGTCACATTCGCGAGATCGTCTTCGGCGGCGCCACTTCCACCGTGCGCGTCGACGCCGCGGGACTGCTGCTCGAAGCGTTGGTCCTGCAACCTGACGGGCTCGCCGTCGATCAGGAGTGCAGCGTCGTCCTTCCGCAGGATCGCCTGACGCTCCTGCAAAACCAACGCGGATGAAAACGAGATCCGCGGTCCTGTTTGCGATAACGATCCTGGTCCTGATCTACGGCGTCATCTATCCGAACCTCTTCGTCGTCGCCACCTCACTTCAACGCGACGGAAGCTGGACGCTCGCAAACTATCGCGAAGTGCTGTCGCAAGGCATCGTCATCGAGGCGCTGCTGAACAGCATCGTTTTATCGATCGGCACTGTGTTGTTCTGCGCACTGGTCGGCGTGCCGCTGGCATTTCTGTTTGAGCGTTTCGACTTTCCCGGACGGCGTATCTTTGCTGCACTCGCCGCGCTGCCGCTCGTGTTGCCTCCACTGGTCGGCACGGTCGCGTTTATTTTTCTCTTCGGCGAGTCGGGGATCCTGGCGCACAGCATTCAGAACCTGCTCGGACTTCAGAGCCCGCCGTGGACGTTGGGCGGCTGGTCCGCGCTGCTGTTCTTCCACACCTACACGATGTATCCGTTCTTCTACGTGCTCACGGGCGC
>DASRIM010000265.1:0-4066 GCA_035649995.1 Pyrinomonadaceae bacterium
TTGTCGAACATGCCGGTCCAGGCGACTGTGCCCGACATCAAGGTAACGAGGCCGGAGATCTATTTTGGTGAACTGACGGACCGCTACGTCTACGTCAACACGCAGCAGAATGAGTTTGATTATCCGCAGGGTGAGACGGAAACTTACACGACGTACCAGGGCACGGGCGGGATTCGCGTCGGCGGCTGGGGACGCCGCATGTTGCTGGCGTGGGGCATCGGCGACCTGTCGAAACTGCCGTTTACAACGGCGGTGACGAGCGAGAGCCGCGTCCTGATTCGCCGCACGGTCCGGCAGATCGTCAATGGCGTCGCTCCGTTTCTGACGTACGACAAAGATCCTTACATCGTCGTGAGCAACGATGGCCGCCTGTTCTGGATACTCGACGCATTTACCGAATCGTCGTACTTCCCGTATTCGAGTCACCACGACGTCGCGGGAAACTCGCTGAACTACATTCGCAACAGCGTCAAGGTCGTGATCGACGCCTACAACGGCACGGCGCAGTTCTACGTCTTCGACAATCAGGATCCGCTCATCGCCGCGTATCGCGGCATTTTCCCGGGACTGTTTCGCGACGCCAGTCAGATGCCCGCCGATTTGCGGGCGCACATTCGTTACCCGGAAACGCTGATACGCGCGCAGGGTGAAGTCTACAGTCTGTACCACACGCAAAACCCGCGCGTGTTTTTCCAGCGCGAGGACGTTTGGAGTATCGCGCAGCACATCACGCTCGACGAGAAGGACAACAACAAGCCGAAGAGCACGCCGCTCGATCCGTATTTCGTGTTGATGCAGTTGCCGGGCGAACAGCAGAAGAACGAGTTTGTGTTGATCGTGCCGTTCTCGCCCGCGAATCGAAACAACATGATCGGATGGATGGCGGGGCGCAGTGACGGAGAGAATTACGGTAAGCTGCTGGTCTACAACTTCCCGAGCTCGCGCTTGATTGATGGTCCTACGCAGATCGAAGCGCGCATCGATCAGAATGCTCAACTGTCGGGCCAGTTCACGCTGTGGAACCAACAAGGGTCGCGCGTCATTCGCGGGCATCTGCTGGTGATTCCAATCGGGCGATCGCTCGTGTTTGTCGAGCCGATCTACTTGAAGGCTGAACGAAGCCCGATGCCGGAGTTGCGGTTGGTGGTGTTGGCGACGCAGGAAAAACTCGCGTACGGGCAGACGTTTGGTGAAGCGATGAACAATCTGTTTGGCGAAGCCGCGCAAACCGGCGCGCCACCGCCAACAACAACGACGTCGTCAGGTCAGACGCCTTCGGAAAGTCGCGCCGCTCCTCCGGCGCCTTCGACAACATCGAGTGCAACTCTGCAACAGTTAGTCGACCGGGCGATTCAGGAGTTCGACGACTACCAGCGCCTCGTTTCGCAAGGTAAGTTCGCCGAAGCCGGCCAGAAACTCGAGCAGCACAAACGCACGCTCGAAGAGATCCGCAAATTAAGCCAGTAACACGGATCTATCGCAGATTGGCTTCAACCTTCTGCATCAGTTTCTTCGCTTTCGCGACGGCGTCGTTGTGCTCGGCCATGTACTTCGGATCGGCGGGCGCCGCCAGCAACGTCTCGAGTTGCTTCTTCGCTTCTGCGTCGCGGTTGTTTTCCTCGTAAGCCTCAGCGAGGTGGTAACGCATCAGCATGTGATTCGGGTTAAGCTTCAACCCCTTTTCCAGATACTCAATCGCCTTTGTACTGTCGCCGCCGAGCACGCGCGGCGCCTGCAAATAAAGCCGGCCCAAACCTAAGTATGCGCTGTAACCCTGAAAACTCTCGTCGATCTTCAACACCGCTTCCATCTCTGTCTTGATGTCCTGAAAGCTGGAGAGATTCGCGATCGTACTGTGCGCGGCGGATCCGCCGTAGTTCGCACCAAGCCAGAAGTGCCCCTCCGGCCTGTTCGGCTGTAGTTGTACCGCAGTCTTTCCGGCCTCGGTTCCCTCGCGAAACATTTCGTCCTGTTCGTCGCCCTCCGTGTGGTCGCCGACATAGAAAGCGGCCCTCGCGAGTTTCCAGGCGGCGTCGTAGTTTCCGTAATCGGCAGTCCTGGCCTGTCGCAGCGCCGCGACGGCCACTCTTGCTTTCTGTAAATCCTCGCGTCCTTCCCACAGCGCGTCTGCCTCGGCGATACTTTTCGCCGCCATCGCCGCATCGCTTCCGCCCGTTAGACTGGCAGTCGTTTCAGGCGCCCCTCGGTCGCACCCAAAACCGCTAAAAGCAATCGAAAAAATCGCTGAGAAGACAATCAGTGATCTTCGTTTTTGCTCTATTTTCCTAGGATTTATCATCCATTGGCCTCCGATTGTCTAGCATGGCTATACAGTTTGTAATACTTTTGCTTTCAGTTACTCAAAATCAGGTCGAATACGGTATAGTGACTCACCTTGAACGATGGAGGAGAGTTGGCGGGGGCAGCATTCTACGATCTTGAGGGCACGCTCGTGAGCACCAATCTGGTGCACACGCTGTCCTTCTACGCCGGTCGCCAGCAGGGCCTGATGGCCAGCTTCAAAAAGAGCGCGGCCACGTTTCTGAGTCTCCCGGTGTTCGCGATCACGGACCAGTATAGCCGAAAAGTATTTAACGACCTCTACTTCAAGCGCTACAAGGGTCAATCCGAGGACCGCCTGCGCTACTTTGCCCACGAATTGTTCGAAGACGTCATCAAACCGGCGGTCTTTCCCGGCACTTATGAGCTGATCGAGAAATCGAAAAAACTCGGCTTGCGGCAGGTAGTGATAACCGGGGCTCTCGACTTATCGGTGAAGCCGCTGATGGAGCACCTCGGGATTACCGAGTACGTGACCAATCGCCTCGAATTTGTGAACGGCGTCGCGACGGGGCGACTGTTGCCGCCGGTGATGGCAGCCGCGACAAAGGCCTCCTGGATCAGGACGTACACGGAGCGCGAAGGCATCAGCCTGAGCGACTCCTACGCTTACACGGACAGCATGAGCGATCTGCCGATGCTGTCGATCGTCGGCCATCCGGCTGTGGTGAACCCGGACATGCGATTACGGCAAACTGCCCTGCACCACGACTGGCCCATACTGAATTTAAAATAAAATGGCGCTTCAACTCAGAAGAAAAACGCACGAATCCGTCATCTACATCGACCGCGACAGCGCACCGCGCATCATGCCGTCGGGCGAGGACTTCATCCTCGAAGACCTGCCCATCGGCACGCGTGTTCTTTATCCAAATCCGTCGATCAAGGGCCTTCCGAACCGCGAGGCCGCGATTCGTTACGCGCTAAATCATCCGCATGGCTGCGATCCGCTCTTCGCACAGCTCGAACCCGGAATGCGCGTCACCATCGCTGTAGACGATATCAGCCTGCCATTGCCGCCGATGGCGACACCGGACATCCGGCAAACGATCCTCGAGATCGTCTGCGACATGCTCGCCGGACACGGCGTCGACGACGTTCACATCATCATCGCCAACTCGCTGCACCGAAAAATGACCGAGTGGGAGATGAAACGAATGGCCGGGCCGCGCGTCTTCGCGGATTACTACCCCGATCGCTATTACAACCACGACGCCGAGTGGGCCGACGGCCTGATCAAGATCGGCGAAACGCGACACAAAGAGCCGCTCGTGCTGAACCGCCGCGCCGCGGAGAGCGACCTGCTGATTTACGTCAACATCAACCTCGTGCCGATGGACGGCGGTCACAAGTCGGTCGCCGTCGGTCTCTGCGACTACGAGTCGCTGCGCATGCACCACGACCCGCAGACGATTCGCGATTCCGACAGTTACATGGATCCCGCGCGATCGGCGTTGAATCACAAGGTCATCAAGCTCGGCAAGATCGTCGACGAGCAACTCAACGTCTTCCATATCGAGACCGCCATCAACAATCGCATGTACGGCGCGGACATGGATTTCCTGCTGCGCAACGAAGACGACTTCGGCGCGTTCGACCGCATGAAGTTTGAAGCGATGCGCTACGCGATGAGCAAACTGCCGCGTCCGGCGCGGCGCAAGTTGTTGCACTCGCGCCCGGCGCAGTACGAGATGATCGCGTGTCACGCGGGAAAGACTGAGCCGGT
>DASRIM010000266.1:0-15937 GCA_035649995.1 Pyrinomonadaceae bacterium
GCCGAGCACGCTCAGTTTCGGCGCCGGCGGAAAGTCGAGCAGCGCCTGAAACTCTCCCATGAAATGTACTTGCGAGCCGCGGTCCAAAACGTTGACGCCTTTCTTCGTCGCAAGCACCGGATCGCCGTCGAAGTACGCGGCCCGCTGCTCAAACTCGGTGAAGTCCTCGACTGACTTCAATGCTCTTTGCGATCCAAACAAACGTTGAATGTTGACACCGCGCAGCGACGGCGTTTCGATCCGCCGGCGGTTCTCCTGCGGTCGAATGTCGCCGACGAGGTGAAAAGCCCCTGACGTGTGACCGTTGACGTGACAGTCGAAACAAGCGACGCCGAGCATTCCATCCTGACGTTCCGTCTTGCGATCCGCGGTCGCGTTGAACTGTTGCTGCGGAAACTGCGTCACAAGCAGACGCAATCCTTCGAGTTGTTTGGGATTCAGGATGCCGTTGAACAACTCGTAGAAGTTGTTCGCCGTGATCAGTTGTCCTTTCGAAACGTCGCCGAGATCCTTGCGTGTGCTCAAAAACACCGCGGGCGGAAACTCCGGCAGGAAGTGATCCGGCAGATCGAAATCCATGTCGAAACGTTCGACACGCGGCAACAGTTTGATCTGCGCCTGCGAAAAGACCATGCCGCCGACCGGATGGTTGACGTGCGGCAGCGGCAGGTAAGGGAAGACGCCTTGTTCACGAATCGCGTCGGGCGTCATTTGACCAAGCCGATCCCAGGTCAGGCCGTTTTTAAGTCGCGCAGTCGGCCCGACCGGGATCGGCTTACCGCGCGTCATACGCACGCTGTCATCGACGCGCCGGCTAAGATCGTAACGTTGTTCAAGAAGGCGTTGCTGAGCGGCCATCACGCCCGCTTTTGCGGCTTTGTCACGTGCCCGAACCACGTCAAATGGTTCCTCGATTACGGGCGTGAACGACGATGGGCGCTGTTGTTGTTGAGCGCGCGCCGCGTCGGTGACGACGAGAATCGCGGCTGCTGAAAGAGTTAGAATGGCCGCCAGAAGTACTTTTATCCGCCTTGGAGTATTCATGATCGGAATAACACGCGAGGCGGCGGAATATTCCGGGGAATTTTTCAGTCTTTTAAGTGTTAATCTAGAATAGCTTCCCGAACGTGGCTATATGGACGGTCTCCCTAACAACGTGAATTTCGATCAGGCGGCCCTGGGGCACATTGATGCGCTCTACGGTTACGCCATGACGCTGACTCGCAATGCGACTGAAGCCGAGGATCTGGTGCAGGAGACGTATTTGCGGGCCAGTGCCGCGGCCAACCAGCCGCAGCCGCAGGATAATCTGAAGGCCTGGCTGTTTGTCGTCATGCGCAATGCGTGGCTCAACCAGATGCGCCACAACAACAGTGGACCGCGTTTCGTCGATCTCGACGCGAACGACCAGGTCGAAGATGCGCGTCTAAACCCGCACGTGGTCTATTTAAGGAAACTGGAACGCGAGCAGGTGCGGGCGGCAATCGAGAATTTGCCGGATGCTTATCGGGAGATCGTAGTTTTGCGCGACATCGAAGGGTTTACGTATCAGGAGATAGCGATGGTGCTGGACTGTCCCGCCGGGACTGTGATGTCGCGTTTGGGCCGTGCTCGCGCGCGATTGCGAGCTTCGCTTTCGGTTTGGAAAGGCAAGGGACGCGCTCAGGCGGTCTGATTACTGCGGATGAATACTTGTGAAGACATTTGTAAACGTTTGAACCTGTATCTCGATAACGAGCTCCAGGGCGAGGAGCGAGCGGCGGTCGAGTCGCATTTGCAGGAGTGCGCGTCGTGTGGGGCGATCTACGAACGTGAGCTCTCGTTTATCAACGCGATTCGCGAAAGCGGACCGATACATGTCGCTTCGCCGGAGTTGCGCGCGCGAGTGCAGCAGACTTTGAACGAGTCGAAACGCAACGTGGCGAGGCCGCGTTTCGGTTCGCGACGACGGTTAGTTCTCGCCGTCGCGGCGGCGCTCATCGTCGTGCTGGTGCTTCCGGTTGTCATCTGGAGGACGTCGCGCCGTTCCAATGGACCGGCGCCTTCGAGTTTCGCGTTGATGGCGGCTGAGACGCATTTGCGCCGGACGCGCGGTCAGTTGCCGTTGGAAGTCGAGACAGCGGCGCCGCAGCAGATCTCTGAGTGGTTTGCTAATAAAGTCGATTTCAGCGTCAAGCTGCCGAATTATCAGGAGTCGTCGGGACAGGAAAAGCTGTACACGCTGGAAGGCGCGCGGCTCGTCAGTTACAAAGACGACTATGCCGCGTATGTCGCGTACCGAATGAAGGACCGTCCGATCAGTCTGGTGATAACTTCCGAGTCGATGGTCAAGCCGACGGGCGGTGAAGAGATCGTCGCGCGCGGTCTGACGTTTCACTACAACGGCATCGACGGATTGAAAGTGATCACATGGTCGGATCGCGGGCTCACGTACGCGCTCGTCTCCGATCTCGAAGAGCGCGGCCAGCAGTCCTGCATCGTCTGCCATCAGGGCACGAAGGACCAGGACTTCATCGAACCGCTGAAACCTCATTAACCACAAAAGGCACAGAAGACACAAAAGGCACAAAAGCAGAAGAGAAGGAGAGGAGAGACAGGGCGATTGTTTCTGCTCAAACCCCTTTTTTCAGTCTTGTGCTTTTTGTGTCTTCTGTGCCTTTTGTGGTTAATTCTGCCGTGAGTACATCTTGATCACGCGCTCGATCGCCAGGCGGCAGACGCGGCAAAACTTGTCGGTACGCGTGAACATGATGCAGTCGATCTCGGGCCGATAGTAGCCGCGCGCTTCGTACATCGCGCCTTCGAAAGCGCCGACCTGTCCGGCGTGCTTCTCCGCCGCAAACATTTTCTTCTCGTGCTCCAACTCCTCGCGGAAGAGCGCTTCCATCTCCTCTTCGGGGCGCTTGTCTTTCCGCAACTGCGCGCGCCGCTTCTGGATCTCGCGCGAGTATGCCTCGAAAGCTTCTTTATTCCACGGCGTCGGGATCGGAGTGATGCTCGCGACGGGATTAACAAGCGCGCGCCACTTCAGCGTCGAAACATCGAGCAGCGCGGTGACGTTTGGCTCCCACGGCTCGACGCGATCCGTTGCGGGCGCGTAGGCGACTGACGACGTGTAATACTCGTCAGCAAGTCCCGCGAAGTGATGGCCAAACTCGTGGACGAAGACGTAATTCGAGAAGGCGTTGTCAGAGGAAACCGTGCTGTATAGATTGAAGATTCCGCCGCCGCCATACGTCCGGTTGTTGACCAGCACTTCGATAAACTCGTACGGCGCAAACTGCGCGGCCTTGCGCAGCGCGCGGTTGTCGAACGTCAGCACGTATCTCTCGGAACCGAACGCATCGTAGGTGGCGCCCAGCGGCGAGTCGCGATAAACGCCCGTGGACGGCCGCGACACACCTGACTCGGCAGCCGGCGGCGACATGGCCCAAACATTGAAATCCCTGCGTCGCTCTTTGAACGGCGACGTCGAGAAGAGCGTTTCCGTGAGCCGCCGCGCATCGGCCTCAAACTTTTTCGCCTCGGCGGCGGTGTAGCCGTCACCCAGGATTAGAAAGTCGACCTTCGCTTCCGGCTCGCCTGCTTTCTGGATCGTGATCAGCGGCGCCGGCGCCGCGGGTTTTGATCGATCGATGAACTGGTCAGCCGGATCGATCGTCGTGGCCCAGATCTCCGTGAAGACGTTTTTCGGATCGCGTTTCATCAGCACGATGCTGACCGGCGCGGCCGGCGCGGGAAAACGTAGCGATTCCTGAAACGTCCGCTTCATCGTTTTTGCCTCGTCCGTCGTTTCCCACTCACCGTAGATCGACGCGAAGCCACGCGAGTAAAGAACCTGTTTCGTCTTGAGATCGCGGACCTCGAAGAAGTACTTGCCGAGGTTCGAAGTGTCGATCGCCTGCTTCAAATCACCCGGCCACGGCAGCGGCTCGATCACGACGCGATCCACGCTGAAAACTTCCGACGACGCGTCGCCGGTGTGGTAGTAATCGACGCGCATCGTCTGCGTCGCGGCGCTCGCTGTGGCGAGAAACAAGAGAAGGGCGGCAAAGGCAATAGTTACTCTGGTCATAGCGCGGATAATACAAATGAAGACAGATCGCTGTCATCCGCGTTAAACTGTTGCACTTATGGCTAGTGTTCTCGAGATCATCCCGCTCGGCGGCATCGGCGAGTTTGGAATGAATTGCATGGCGGTTCGATACGGCGATGAGATGTTGATTCTCGACGCCGGCATGGGCTTTCCTGAAGAGTCCGCTTACGGCGTCGACGTTTCCATCCCGAATTTTAATTTTCTCGACGAATACAAAGACGAGATCATGGCCATCATTCTCACGCACGGCCACGAGGATCACCTGGGCGCGCTGCCGTATTTGCTCAAGAAATTCAACGTTCCCGTCTATTGTTCCCACTTCACCGCCGGTTTGGCCGAAAGCAAACTCGAGGAGCACGAGCTGCTCGGCGACATCCTGGTTCACCGCGTGGAGCCGCGCGACGTCGTCGATATCGGTTCGTTCACGGTCGAGTTCATCCGAGTCTCCCACTCCCTGGTCGACTGCTTCTCGCTCGGCATCAAGACGCCGGTCGGCACGATCATCCACACGGGCGATTACAAGGTCGACGAGACGCCGGTGATTGGCGAGCCGATCGATTTGCGTTCGTTCCGGCGGTACGGGCAGGACGGCGTGCTCGCGCTGCTTTCCGATTCGACGAACGCGACGGTGCCCGGCCGTACGCCGTCCGAGCGCGCGGTGATTCCGGCGTTTGAAGAGATCTTCTCCGAAGCAAAAGGACGCATCATCGTCGCCGCCTTCGCCTCGTCGATTCATCGTTTGCAGATCGTGCTCGACGTGGCCCAACAGTTCAATCGTCATGTCTGCGTGCTTGGACGGTCGATGCAGAAGAACGTCGAAGTCGCCGACCGGCTTGGGTATCTCGATATTCCCGATGGTCTGCTGGTGTCGTTGAACGAGACGAAGATGATGAGCGACAACGAGATCGTATTTCTCGTCACCGGCTCGCAAGGCGAGTCGCGCGCGGCGCTCTCGCAGATGGCGATGCAGAGTTACAAGGGACTGATGGTCGAGGAAGGAGACACGGTGGTCCTGTCGGCGCGCATCATTCCGGGGAATGAACGGTTGATCTCGCGGATGATCGGTTTCATCTACAAGCGCGGCGCGAACATCATCGAAGAGAAGCGGCGTTTGGTCCACGTCAGCGGCCACGCTTCGCAGGAAGACATTCGCATCATGACTGAAGCGGTGCGGCCGAAGTTTGTCGTGCCGATTCACGGCGAGTACCGAATGCTTTTCCGGCACAAGGAGTTTGTCAAAAATCATCTCGGCTATGCGGAAGAGAACATCATCCTGATCGAAAACGGCGACGTGCTCGAGCTCGACGGCGAGCGCGCGGCAGTCGTCAACAAGAAAGAGATCGGACGGACGTTCATTGACGAGAGCGGGTTCGAAGAGATCGACAGCGAGACAGTGCGCGAGCGCAAGCAGTTGGCGTACGAGGGAACGGTCACGGTCGTGTTGACGATTGACGAGGAGACGCGCGCGTTGGAGGGCGAGCCGAGAATCGTCGCGCGCGGCGTGCGCGGGTTGAGTGCGAATGGATTTGGTAACGGTCCGTCATCGGGCAACTACCTGTTGAATGATGCGAAGCGAGTGGTCACAGCCTCGATCACCGGCGCTTCGCGGCAGACGTTGTCCGACGAGTCGTTGTTGAAAGAGCATGTGCGGGTTGAGTTGAAGCGTTTCATCCAAAAACAGACCGGAGCCCGTCCGGTCATCATGCCGGTCGTCGTGCTGGTGTAATCCGTTTTTAATGAGTTTCTGGACAAACAAGACCGTCATGATCACCGGGGCCTCGTCCGGGATCGGGAAAGGTCTGGCGTTCGCCATTGCTTCTTGCGGTGCGCGTCTTGGTCTGATAGCTCGCCGTCAGAACCTCCTCGACGAGATCGTCAATGTAATTCGACTGCGCGGGCAGAAGGCGTTTGCGATTGCCGCTGATGTTCGCGACGCGGATGCGATGGGAGCTGCGGCTGATCGTGTTCGCGCGCAGCTTGGGCCGATAGACATTTTGATTGCGAATGCGGGAATCGGAACGTCGAGTCACATCTCGCAACTCGATCCGGTTCACGTCGCCAACGTGATCAGCATCAACGTGCTGGGTGCGGCGAACAGTGTGGCAGCGGTTGTGCCGCAGATGGTTGAGCGAGGCAAAGGGCAGTTGGTCGCGATTTCGAGTCTTGCGGCGTATCGTGGCCTGGCGAAGTCGGCCGCGTACTGTGCGAGTAAGGCGGCGATGTCCGCGTATTTCGAAAGTGTCAGGATCGATCTGCGCGGGACCGGAGTAGCCGTTACGATCATTCACCCCGGATTTATAAAGACGGCGTTGACCGCGGGCCGTGAAGCGAAGATGCCGTACTTGATGGAGCTCGACGATGCGATTCCGAAGATCGTCTCGGCGATTGAGAAGCGAAAGAGGATCGTTGCTTTTCCGTGGCAACTGGCGACTGTCGTGCGTGCGAGCATGTTGATGCCGGCGTTTATGTACGACTGGATTGCGGAACGGAATTCGTTCAGGGAATAAAATTTGGACGCGCGCGTTAACTAGATGACCCTATTTCAAGCTATTCTCCTCGGCCTGGTTCAGGGCCTGACAGAATTCATCCCCGTTAGTTCAACAGCACATCTCGTTTTTGCGGCCCGCGTTGTGAATTTGTATGGCGGCGTCGATAAGACGTTGCAGGCGGAACAGACGACCGCCACGATCGCGGTCATTCAACTCGGGACGCTGCTCGCGGTGCTCATTTACTTCGCGCGCGACATCGTCAATATCACACGGGCGTTTGTCGGGGATCATCTGGCGTTGTTGAAAGGAAGGCGATCCGGTCCTTCGAAGCTCTCGCAGGATGCGTGGCTCGGGTGGCTTGTCATCATCGGATCGATCCCTGTGGGCGTTGTTGGGTTGTTGTTCAAGAAACAGATCGAGGGACCATTCACGAAGAACCTGTGGGTGATCGCGACGATGATGATCGTGGTCGGACTGCTGCTGACGATTGCTGAGTTCGTTGGGAAGAGGGATCACGGCATGACGCAGCTTGGCGTTCGCGACGCGCTCGCGGTTGGGTGTGCGCAGGTGTTGGCGTTGATTCCGGGTTCCAGTCGATCGGGATCGACGATCATGGGCGGGCTCTTCGCGGGCCAAACTCGCGAAACAGCGGCGCGTTTTTCGTTCCTGCTTTCGATTCCCGCTATTGCTGCGAGCGGCCTGCTGGAATTGCGTGAAGCGATCGAAAAACTCCCGGCTGGGAGCTACGGCTCGCTGGCGGTAGCGACGGTCGTTTCGGGCGTTGTGGGCTACGCGTCGATCTGGTTTCTCCTTCGCTTCCTCCGCACCCACTCCACCGGCATCTTCATCGTCTACCGCGTAATCATCGGCGCCGCAATTCTCGCTGCGTTGGCCGCGGGATATATCTCTGCGAGCATTTAGAGTCTGCATACTGAGCGAGAGCTTCTTTACAGACAGGTAAATGGCGCTGAGCTCTGTACCTATAATCGGTTCCAGCGCTCGTTCAGTTGATCTATTTGGTTCTTGCTGCAATTGCCTACCCTCCTTGAGGCGTTGGCTTTGCTCCATTCTGGAAGACTTTTACATCACCATCGTTAAATATACATAGTCGCGGTCCATGGAAAATCGAAAACTCAGCGATCAAACATTGTGCTACACTACCTCGGCCCTCCTCATAAGCCAGACTTAAAAGGGGTGGTGATATGACTGAGAAAGAGCCGCAAGGTGATGCCGCTTCTTCACAGCGGCCTCGAAGCCCACGAGTCCCGGTTGAGTTCGCGCTCGAGGTCGAGGGGACCGACGCAGCAGGAAATCCTTTTCAGACCAAGGCTACAGCCACTAAAATCAGCCGCGGCGGCGCCACGATCGCCATCGACGTCGACGTCGCTGTCGGTTCCGTGGTGAAACTGGTCCCGCCGTTCGGCGGTAAACTCGAAGCCCAGGTCAACGGCGCCTGGACCGACGACATCGACGGCAATCGCCGCATCGGTGTTAAGCTACTCAACGCGAACGGATGGTTTGCCGAGTAATTGTTTTGCACACAGATGAAAACTAAATGAAGGCCAAACGCTGGATCGTGCGAGGGCACAACGCCGATGAGGCAGCCTCGCTCGCACGCGTACTGGGTGTCTCACCAATCCTGGCTGCTCTGCTGATCAACCGCGGTTACGCCGACGAGCGTTCCGCACGCACCTTTCTCACTCCAACTTACGATCAACTTCACGAACCTTATTTAATGCGCGGCATGAAAGAGGCCGTCGCCCGCCTGCAACGCGCAATCGACAATCACGAACCGATACTCATCTACGGCGACTACGACGTCGATGGGACCACCGGCACCGCCATCCTCTTGCGAGCGTTGAAACTCCTCGGCGCGACCGCCGGCTTCCACGTCCCGCACCGTTTCACCGAAGGCTACGGCATTCAACAAGCGGCGCTCGAAAAAGCAGTCAACGACGGTTACAAGCTCGTCGTTAGCGTCGACTGCGGAATCCGCGCGCACGCGCCTTTGATCTGGGCCCGCAACAACGGCCTCGACGTGATCATCACGGATCACCATCTTCCGGACGACACCGAAGGCGCTCCACCGGCGTTCGCCGTGCTCAACCCGAACCAGAAGGACTGCGAATATCCGGACAAAAACCTCGCCGGCGTCGGCGTCGCTTTCAAACTCGTCCATGCGCTCTTTCGCGAACGCGGCCGCGAAGCGCAAGTCGCAGCATTCCTGAAGGTTGTCGCCATCGGCACCGTCGCCGACGTCGCGAAACTCACCGGCGAGAACCGCACGATCGTCGCGCTCGGTCTGAAAGACCTCGCAAAAGCCGCGAACCCGGGTTTACGCGCGTTGATCGATGTTGCCGGTTGCGGAGACGGCAAGGGCATGACAGCATACGATCTCGGTTTTCGGCTCGGACCGCGGATCAACGCCGCCGGCCGCATGGACGCGGCCAGCGCCGTCGTCGAGCTCTTTGATACCCGCGACTCCGCCGTAGCGCGCCGTCTCGCGGAACATCTCGATGCGCGCAACGAGGAACGGAAGACGGTCCAGCAACAGATCGTCGATCTCGCAACCGCCGAACTAAAAGACCGGGACGCGTTCGTGACGGTCATCGCCGGCGAACGCTGGCATCGCGGCGTGATCGGCATCGCGGCGTCGAAGCTGGCGGAACGCTTGAATCGTCCGTGCGTGGTGTTGTCGGTTGAGGGCGACGTCGCGCATGGATCGGGACGAAGCATCGAGGCGTATCACCTGTTGAACGGTTTGACGGCGTGTTCGGATTTGTTCGAGAAATTTGGCGGGCACTCGCACGCCGCCGGCATCACGATTCGCCCCGAGCGGATCGACGAGTTTCGCCGCCGTTTGAACGAGCACGCGGCGTCGTGTTTGACGGCGGATGATCTTCAGCACTCGGTAACGATTGACATGGAGCTGCCCGCGGAAAGTGTCACATTCGCGATGGCGAAAGAGCTTCAGGCGTTAGAACCTTTCGGTGCCGGGAATCCGTGTCCGGTGTTCGTGACGAGGAACCTGCGGAGTTTGTCGGAGCCGCTGATGTTGAAAGACCGGCATTTGAAATTGAGACTGGCGGGGCCGCAAAACCGGCCGCTGGAGGCGATCTGGTTCAACTGCACCGAGCCGGGAAAGGAAACTCCCGTTGTCGGCGGCAGCATCGAACTCGCTTACACGATCGAGCTGAATGGATGGAACGACGAATACCGGTTGCAACTAAACGTAGTTGATTTGAGATCTGTTTAAGAGATGCAGGAACTGATGCGAAAACGTGCGATCGCGCTTGGTCTAAGGGCCAGGGTGCCGATGATCACGCGCCTCGTCGCGTTCGCGTTGCTGCTTTCCGGTATCGCGCTGGTCGGCGTCTCTTATTACAAGCTGCGCAACGTCGAAAGATTCAGGGCCCGATCGGAAAAACCGGAGCTCTCGAAGGAAGTGACAGGCGAAGTCGATGGTTACGAACAGCGCGTCACGAAAAACGATCGTCTGTACCTGCTGGTCAAAGCTTCGCACGACAAGACTTTTTCCGACGGCCATCACGAACTGACAAACGTCAGCATGCAGGTCTTTCCGCCAACCGGCGACGTGCCCGACCAAATCTCCGCCGCACACGCCATCTACGTTCCCGACACCAACACGCTTTCGTTTTCCGGTAACGTACGGATCGAGACTAAGGACAAACTCAAAGTCGCGACCGAGGCGCTGGCGTTCGATCAGAACAGCGGCGTGGCCCAAACCGACGCCGCCGTGACTTTCGAACGTGAAAACGTCAGTGGAAAGTCTACGGGTGCCGTCGTCGAGCAGAAATCCAAACGGCTCGAGTTGAAGAAAGACGTCGAGATAACCGTCGCGCCTCGCGTGCCGGCCGACACTTCGGCGAAATCGCCGTCGCGCGCTCGCCCGGTGCTGATCAAGTCGGCGCAGGGCACGTTCGAACAGGAAGCGATGAGGCTTACTTTCGCCGGCAGCGTAACGCTCGAACAGGATCGCGATATCCTCAGCGGCGACACGCTTTACGCTTACCTGAACCACGAGCAGCGACTCGAAAAGGCTGAGATCCGCGGCCACGCGTACCTGCGCGCGATGAATCCCGGTCATGCCGCGGAAGTCTCGTCGCTGAACATGGATTTCTATCTCGACAAGGACCAACGGCCTGAACGCGCTTACGCCGGCGGCGAAGTCGTCGCCCGTTCGCTCGACGCCGATTCCGACATGCAGATCACCGGCGGCAACGCCCTTGACGTCAACTTCCAGGCGAGCGGCGACACCAGCGTCCTGAAACAGATGTATTCGGGCCATCGCTCCACGATCACGCTCAGCGCGCCGAAGTCGAAAGCTACCGATCCGCGCGCCGCAAACAAACGTCTGACCGCCGACACTGTTCGACTCTCATGGCGCACCACGGGACGCGATCTGGAAAAAGCCGAAGCATCGGGAAACGCCGAGTTGTTTATCGAGCCCGTCGTCAACAGTGTTCGCGCCGAACGCAAGACGCTCAACGCCGGCCGCTTCGACTGCGACTTCTTCGACGCGGGCAACCTCGTGCGCGAGTGCCGTGGCATAGGCGGATCGAAAGCCACCATGGATCCGGTCCAGCCAACTCCCAACCGCGGGACGCGAACGTTGACCTCGCAAAACATGACGGCGTTCTTTGTTAAAGACACCCAGGACATCGAACGCGTCGACGCGCAGGGCGACGGTAAGTTCAACGAAAACGATCGCAACGGCGTCGCCGCCAACGTGTCGTACGTCGCCGCCGAGGAGATCGTCAGATTGCGCGGCGGCGATCCGACTGTTTGGGATTCGCGCGGCCGGACAAAAGCGATCGAGCTCGACTCCGATCTCTTAAATAAAGTCTCATACGCGCGCGGCAAAACGACCACGACGTACTACAGCCAGGAACAAACCAACGGCGCCACGCCTTTCTCGAAGACGAAGAGCCCCGTTTACGTCGCGAGCGAACGCGGCGAGTTTCGTCACGAGAGCGGGCAGGCGATCTACTCCGGCAACGCGCGCGCGTGGCAGGATGATAATTACGTCCGCGGCGATAAGTTGGTGATGTACATCAACGACAAACGAATGGAAGCGACAGGCCGCGTTCAGACCACGATCTACAACTCGAAACGTCGAGTCGACAACGACATGGCCGTCGTTCCGGTCTTCGCGTCCGCTGATTCGATGTTCTACTCCGATCCCGATCGCACGATTCACTACGAAGGCAACGTCGACATCAAACAGGGAACCGATCGGCTCACCAGTGCTGTCGCCGACATCTATCTCGCGAAAGAGTCGAACGACATGCAGAAGACGGTCGCGCAGCGCGACGTCGTCCTGACTCAGCCGAACCGAAAGGGGACCGGCGATTGGGTCGAATACACAGCCGCCGACGAAATTGCCGTGTTGAAAGGAAATCCCGCGCGCGTTGACGACGTCGAGCAGGGAAACACGCAGGGCGCCCGTTTGACCATCTCACTGCGAGACAGTAAAGTCACCGCCGACGATGCTCGTGGACCACTCTCGCCGGGCCGCGTCCGTTCTACCCATAAGATCCGCAAGCCGTAACCCTGACTCTGAACACGGATTGATGGATTCACTTCAATGTAAGAACCTCGTCAAGCATTACGGCAGACGACGCGTCGTTGACGAAGTGAGTCTACGAATGGAGCCGGGCGAGGTCGTCGGACTGCTGGGCGCGAACGGCGCCGGCAAGACCACAACTTTCTACATGATCGTCGGGCTCGAGCGGCCTGATTCCGGCAGTGTCCTGTTGGGAGAGCAGGATCTCACAAAGCTGCCGATGTACCTGCGCGCGCGGCTCGGAATCGGATACCTTCCGCAGGAGCCGTCAGTGTTCCGCAAGATGACGGCAGCGCAGAATATTCTCGCGGTGCTCGAGACAGTCGGATTGCGGCGCCGCGAACAGTTGAAGAGATTGGAAGAGCTGCTCGAAGAATTCGGTATAAGTCATGTACGTAACACCCGCGGCGATGCGCTCTCCGGCGGCGAGCGGCGGCGCACGGAGATCGCTCGCGCGCTGGCGACGGAGCCGCATTACATTTTGCTCGACGAGCCGTTCGCGGGAATCGATCCGAAGGCCGTCGACGATATTCAAAATGTAATACTGTATTTGCGAAACCGTGGTATTGGTATTCTGATTACCGATCACAACGTGCGCGAAACACTCGGCGTTACGGACCGAGCGTATATAATGGCCGAGGGCCGGATCTTTCGTTCGGGCCAACCGCGCGACTTGACGGACGACCCGGAAGTGCGGCGGTTATATCTTGGCGAAAAATTCCGCATGTAAAGAATCTGCTACGAAATAAACGGAAATGCACAGAGATGGGCGCTGATCGGTTATAATCCCGTCGTGCGGCTGAGGCCGCGAAATTACCCAAAATCCAGAGAGAGTTTTGGCAAAAGTAATCTGAAGGAATGTCTTTAAAGCTAACCACCAGCCTTTCCCAACGCCTCGTGTTGACGCCGCAGTTGCGGCAGCGAATCGAGATGTTGCAGATGACGTCGTTGGAACTGACGGACCTCATTCAGCAACAGTTGTTGGAGAACCCTGTTCTCGAAGAGGTGCCGAGCCAGGAAGAGGTCCAGGAGTTGGCGGAAAAGGTGCTCGATCATCTTGCGAGCTCCGATTCAGACGCCACGTTTGGTGAAGCGCCCGAATTGGGCAGCGCCGCGACGAATGGATCCGGAGACGCGGAGGGCGTTGCGGCGTTGGCGCCATCGGCGGATGCTGAAATCGGTGACGCTGTTGCTGCCGGTGAAGGCGGCGAAGAGGGCGACGGTGGAGTTGATGAGTCGCGCGACGCCTTTGAAGAGATCGATTTCGGACGCGAGTTTCAGGACTATCTCGATCCCGGATACAAGACACAGGAGATCGAGTACAAAGAAGACGCTCCTACCTTTGAGCAGTTTCTGACGCGTCCGCCGTCTCTCGCAGACCATCTCGAATGGCAACTGAACATGAGCACGCTCGACGCTGAGCTCCTCGAGCCTGCAATCTGCGTTATCGGCAATCTGAACGCCGATGGCCGTCTCGGTGCGACGAACGAAGAGATGGCCGCGATGGAAAAAGTCTCCGAAGAGGTGATCGAGAAGGCCCGCCAGGTGGTGATGCGACTCGATCCGGTCGGTTGCGGCGCGCGCGACGTAAAGGAGTGTCTGCTGGTCCAGCTCGAAGTGCTCGGCGAAAGCGAACGGCTCGCGTCCAAATTGATCAGCGAGCACTTTGCCGATCTGCAACGACACAAGTTGCCGCACCTTTCGAAACAGATCGGCGTCGAGGTCGAAGTGCTGCTCGAAGAGCTACAGTTTATTCGCACGCTCGATCCTTATCCCGGCCGGCGCTACTCGTCCGAAGAACCAATCCTGATCAGTCCGGAGATTTACATCGAGAAGCTCGAAGAGGGCGATGACGAATACGTGATCTATTTCGCCGACGATGGCAGTCCGCGGTTACGCGTGAGCGCGCAGTATCAACAGATGCTGAGCCAGGGCGTCAGCAACGAAACGAAGAGTTTCATTCGCGAGAAGATGCGTTCCGCTGTCGACCTGTTGCGGAACATCGAACACCGCCGCCAGACGATCTACAAAGTCGTCGAGTCGATAGTGCAACGGCAGAAAGATTTTCTCGATCACGGTGTGCAGCACATCAAGCCGATGATGTTGAAAGACATCGCGGAAGACATTGGCATGCACCTGTCGACTGTTTCGCGAGTAGTGAATCGCAAGTACGCGCACACACCGCAAGGTGTGATCGAGTTACGCCGCTTCTTTACGGAAGGTATGATGAATGAAGACGGCGAAGAGATTTCGACGCGGATTATTAAATTACAGATCAAGAAGCTTATCGAAGAAGAAGATTCGCATAATCCGATTACAGACGATCAGGTTGTTAAGATACTTGCGAAGGACGGAATTAAGTTATCGCGCAGAACAGTCGCGAAATATCGCGATCAAATGCAGATTCCCGGGTCACGCGAGCGTCGCGCCGTCGTTTAACCGCCCCTCTACGACGCGAAAAGTTTTAGTAGTAATCCGTAATTGTTGCGCGTGAGCATACTGTCAGCAGTGGGCTGCGATTGCGCATTAGTCTCTCTAAACCTCCAGGAGGAGCCGATGAAATTTGAATACACAGGACGGCACGTTGACGTTTCGCCCGCCATCCGGCGTCACGTCGAAGAACATTTCAAGAAGCTGGATCACGTTTTCAACGGCGATTCCACTTTAAGCACTCATGTAGTTATTGATGTTGAAAAGAACCGCCAGATTGGTGAGATCATCGTTCACTGGCGCGATCATACGTTGACCGCGAAAGACACGAGCGCCGACATGTACATGGCGCTCACGCGCGCCATGGCAAAAATCGAAAAACAGGCAGTCAAACTCAAGAAGAAGATTATCGATCGCAAGCAGGGCGCAAAGCGGACGGCCAGTGTCGCGCCCGAACCGGACGGACAAATCGAAGCCGCCGCCCGTCCACCACGAATTATCCCCGCGCGTCGTTACGCAGTGAAACCCATGACGGCTGAGGAGGCCGCAATGCGTCTCTCCGGCGAACCCGACCAGTTCCTCGTCTTCCGCGATGCCGACACCGGACGCCTCGGGGTGATTTACAAACGCAAGGACGGAAACTACGGACTCATCGAGCCCTGATCTCACGCCGAGCTTTTGCAATCCGTGTTTCCGTTAATCTTGGATTCAGCGGAAACACGGATTCTGGTATAACTGTCTCCCACCGAGATGGCCCGTAAAACCAAAAATCCCCCGCCCGTTGAGAAGAACAACGTACCAGACATCGTAATCATTACCGGCCTGAGCGGATCGGGGATGTCTTCCGCCACCAACGCGTTTCAGGACCTTGGTTACTTCTGCGTCGATAATCTGCCGATAACGATGCTCCCGACATTTGGACGCCTCGTTACTGCGGACGACGACGAGAAGGGAATCAGTCGCGCTGCGTTGGTGATTGATATTCGCGAGCGCGGGTTCCTCGGCGATTTCGAGAAACAACTCGAAGCGTTGCGCGCGGAGGGATTGAAAGTCAGCGTCCTGTTCTTCGAAGCGTCCGACGACGTGTTGCAGTATCGCTTCAGCGAGACTCGACGCCCGCATCCGGCCGATCGCGGCCAGGGACTGCTGGGCGCAATTCGTGCCGAACGAAAGGCGATGGCGAAGATTCGATCACTCGCGGATCAGATCATCGACACTTCCGAACACACGGTCCACACCTTGCGCAGTTTTCTCCTCGCGCGGTTCAGTCCGGATCGCAAAGGCACGCCGATGCGGGTCGAGGTGCTGAGTTTCGGCCACAAGTATGGCAACCCG
>DASRIM010000267.1:0-31571 GCA_035649995.1 Pyrinomonadaceae bacterium
CTGCCCGGGAATGCAATCGCCGGATTGGATTGCGAAGACCTTAAGTTGGGTTGACTGGCCCAAGGACATGGCGAAAGCCAAAGGGAATGGAGGTGCCAAATGAATCTTCTCAGTTGGAGAGTTTTCAGCCTGGCGTTGTTACTGGCGGTAGCGCTCGGAATGCCGACCGTCAGCCACGCCCAGGACGCGCAGCCGATGAATGAGATTTCACTCGGATCGGCAGCCGCTGGCGGAGGCGGAGGCGCCGCTTCGACGAACTTTGCCGGAGGCACGAGCCTCGACGGCAGCGAGTTCAGCAGCGGCGGAACTATTGCCGCCAGCACAACCGGTCCGGAAGCCGTGGCTTTCGACGGCACGTACGTTTGGGTTGCAACCCAATTCAACAACTCAATCACCAGGGTGCGAGTCAGCGACGGCGCCGTTGCCGGCACTTTTGTCGTCGGAAAACGACCGGTCGCATTGCTTTATGCGGCTTCGCACATCTGGGTAGCTAACCTGTTAAGCAACACCGTTTCCAAGGTGAGCCCGTCGACTGGCGGCGTCGTTGCCACGATCAACGTTGCCGATGGACCAGGCGGTCTCGCGTTTGACGGCACGAATGTCTGGGTCGCAAACCGGCACAGCAACAACGTAACCAAGATCAGCGTCAAAGGCTCGGTTTTGGGGACTTATCCCGTCGGCAAACGCCCGATCGGCATTGCTTTCGCTGCAAACAGCATGTGGGTAGTCAATAACTTCAGCAACACGGTCACGCGATTGAGTCTGGCGGGCGCCGTGTTGGGAACTTACGCTGTTGGGCGCGGCCCATTCGGCGTGGCTGCTCAAGCCGATAACATGTGGATCACGAACTATTTCGACAAGACGGTCACGAAGCTTCGCGCCAGCGATGGATTCAACCTTGGCACGTTCACGGTTGGAGACGGAGCTGCGGGAATCGCGTTTGACGGAACAAACGTGTGGGTCGTGAACAACGGCGACAGCACGGTCATGAAAGTGAACCCGTCAAGCGGCTTGGTGATCAGCACTTACGCGACCGGCAAGGGCCCGTTCTCGATCGCCTATGACGGCGCGAAAATCTGGGTCCCGAACTTCGCGAGCAACTCAGTCTCTACGACCGCCGCGAATTAGCGGTCGCCGCAGTGACCGAAGTAAGACAAAGTCCGGGTCAGGCGTAAGCTCCTGGTCCAACAGGCAAAACGGCAAGCAGAGATTGCTTGCCGTTTTCCTTTTCGTAACGCATCGTTAATGAACACAGGCGAAAATAGTTACGCGATAATGACATCGGCTCCGCCGGGCCGGAGTTTGGAACGAAAGGCGGGTTCGTCAGAATTGCATTGCCGGGGCGATCAACTTGCAAAGAAGTCACAATTTTATGTTCCGGTTGACAGAGTTTTGTTCCTGTAGTAAAAAGGCGCGCACCTTCGACGTCAACACCTCCCAGGTTCCCTAGCCGAAGGAAAATCGCATCTTGTAAGGTTCCACGATCGTAGTTTTAGTAGTGCCCGACTCGGTTTTGCCAACAGTAATTAGCCCAGAAAAAACCCGAACCTCACCGGACTCAATTAGCAGAGCGTGCGTGTGTATTTATGTGGTCCGTCTTGCCCGATATTGAGCTTAGGCCAGTATTGTGTAATTCATAATCAAATGACCTGTATCGTAAGGGCCACCCTGGCCGCTTTGAATCGTCTTTGCGCCTAACGGAGCCTCCGGGTTTCTGCGTGGCTGGGTATCAATCCATAACTTTTCCAGGTGCTAGGTTGGATAAAAGAGTAGAAAAAATCATTCAGATGATGCGCGAGGACGTTCGCGGCGAACTGTCTCTCGCAGAGTTTGCGCAATCAGTCAACCTCTCCGTCTGGCGGTTGTGTCACATCTTCAAATCGGACGTCGGCATGCCCCCGATGCGTTACCTGCGCGGCTTGCGCATGGAACGAGCCAAGGACCTCCTGGAGTCGAGTTTCCTGAGCGTGAAGGAGATCGCCTATCGAGTCGGACTGAACGACGAAAGCCACTTCGTTCGTGACTTCAAGTCGACCTACGGTTCCTCTCCAGCGCTCTACCGCATGCACTTCAGACAAAACGTTGGCGGAGAATCACACAACGGCGATTCACGCAACGGGAACGGCGATTCCAATAACGGCAACGGCAATGGCACCGGGGAACAGCCCAATAACCTTCGACAACAGCTCGCTCGAGCAGCCAAGCAGTCAGTACTCCCGTCAGTACTCCCGTCAATACACATCGTCATGTACATGATGTCGCTCGCGTGCTAGCAGCGTTTTTTTCGGAGCGTTCGCCATGAGGAAATTGTCCGCAACAAAATCCGCTAACGAACAACAAGAAACGCCAAGCAAGAAGTCTTGTTACATGAAAACCGAAATCGTAAGCTGCACAACGATTCAGCACAGCGCAAGTTGGTATTTCACCATCAGTTACTTTCGCAACCAAACTAACGTTACCTAACTGATTCAGCAAAGCCCTCGCCTGTCAAACTGATCGTCTTTGCCGAGTAGTTGGACCAAGACTGGGAGCTTCGGGTCTCGGTCATAACTTAAACAGCAAACGACCTTTTAGATAGAGGCCACACCGAAACGGCTGAAAGGAGATTCTATGCCTAAAACGCAGGCAAACGACCGGCCGGAGATTGACGAGAAAATTGAAGGCACAATCAGCAGACGAAGTGTGCTTAAGATAGGAGCAGCTGCCGGGGCCGCTGGTGTTTTGGCCCCTGCGCTCTTGTCTCCTAAAGAAGCACTCGCTTTCGAAGATCCACCTGCCGAGCCGACTCGTTGCGATCCGCAAGTTGGCAATCCGCCACCACCACAACCAGACAGTCCGGCGACGACGCCTTTCATGGACAACTTCACCGCTCCGTTCCCCGCGGTTCCGACGATCTTGTTCCCCGCACCGCAAGAAACTCAGAACCAGGGCGCCGGCGAAGCACCGCGTGCCGCGCACCAACGCTGGAACCAGTTCCAGCCTGAAGTGCAATACCACATGATTGCGAAGGCCGGACTGCACAAGTTCCACGCAGAGTATGCAGACACGTACATCTGGGGCTTCAACGGCAGATACCCGGCTCCGACGGTACTCAACGTCTACGGCCACCCCACGGTAGTGCGTTTCCGGAACAATCTGCCGCTTCAAACCAACACCTTCGGTCGTAACGAGATTACGATCCACCTGCACAACGGTCACCACGGTTCCGAGAGTGACGGTTTCGCCGGCGACTTCTTCGGAGTCGGATTCTGGAAGGACAATCTTTACCCGAACTGCTACGCCGGTTTGGACGCCTTCGGCGGCAACGGCGACCCCAAAGAAAAGATGGGCTCCTTCTGGTTCCACGATCACCGCGCGGAATTCACGCTCAACAACAACCTGTTGGGCCTGAACGGAATGTTCCTCGTTTACGACAACACCGACCCGGGCCATGAATTCGCTACGCCCGGTTCGCTCCGGCTGCCGGGATACTACGGCATCACCGACTTCCCATTGATCCTTACCGACAAGAAGTTCTGTGCGACCGTAGGCGGCCGTACCGAGATGGTCAATTCGATCGCCGGCACCGACAAGTGGGTCGTCAACGGAAAGATTCAGCCGAAGATGACGGTCCGGCGCCGGAAGTATCGGTTCCGAATTCTCAACACGGGACCGACCAAGGTCTGGACGCTCAACCTCGTCAATCCCGATGGTTCAACCGGCACGATGACCTGCATCGCCACGGATGCCAACTTCCTCGAGCATCCGCTTCGGATCAACGCCACCGATGGCGCCGCGAACAGCAACGCCACGACAGCGCCGATCGTTGCGGGTGGACTCAAAGTCGCCGTCGCCGAGCGCTATGACATCATCATCGATTTCTCGGAGTACAACGCGGGCGACAAGGTCTACTTGAGAGAGGCCGCTGTACAACGGACCATTAATCCCTCACCTGATGTGCTGCCACCCGGACTGGACATTCGCAACGTGATACTCCAGTTCAACGTCGTGGAAAGAGAGTGGTGGTTCCCACCTGACACACCGGCGATTCCGAGCACGCTCTGTACGTATCCGACGTTGCCGGCGACCGACAACAACTTCGAATGGCAGTTCGTTCGTGATCCTGCGTGTCCCGCTGGAACTACCCCAGTGCCGCCGCGCCTGTTCAGGGTCAGACGGCAGGGAGACGGTCCGCTTGGCTGCGCGTTCGACGCGGAGCATCCGGCCCACGCGATTCTCAGGGGCACCACTGAAGAGTGGCTCATCAACAACAACGTCGGCGCTTCCGCCTGGGCGCACCCGATTCACATCCACTTCGAAGAGTTTCGCACCTTGAAACGCTTCGTGAACGGCGTGGAAATTCCGGTGCCTCCGCTCATGTCGGGCAGAAAAGACGTGACCTTCGTCGAAGCGACTCAAGGCTCACTGATCAAGATGCAGTTCAGGGACTACAACGGCAGGTACTTGATCCACTGCCACAACATGGCCCACGAAGATGCGTTCATGATGGTTCGGTGGGACATCTGCCCTGACCCAGCATCGCTGGCGGCGTGCCAGGCCGAGTTGCAGGTCTGCCAGGAAGTCCAGCAATGTGTTCCCAACCCATAAGGAGGATGCCGTGATGGAAAGAAGAAAGCTGTTATCCAGACTGTTTGAACCGCATCCGGCGTCACCAGGTGCCGCGCGGTACACAAACGCCGTGCTCCGCACGCAAAACAACAAAGAGGTCAGGTTCTATGACGACCTGATCAGGGGCAAGCAGGTTATGGTCAACTTCATGTACGCCGAGTGTCAGGGCGCATGTTCTCTGACGACTCAGAAACTGAAGAGGATCTATACCCAACTCAAACCCCGGATGGGCAAGGACCTCTTCTTTTACTCGATAACCATAAAACCCGAGGACGACACTCCGGCTGCGATGAAGCACTACGCGCAGATGAACAAGGTCGACCTGCCTGGGTGGCTGTTCCTGACTGGAGATCCGTTCGACGTCGAGACCATCCGCTTCCGGCTGTTCGGCATGAGCCATCCGGGAATGGACCTTGACGATGCGATGCACGCCGGCATGTTGCGCATCATCAACGATGGACGAAACTCCTGGGGCATGGCCCAGTCCTTCGCTTCGGACAAGCACATCCTGAAGCGAATCTCGTGGCACGACCGACAAAAGTCGTACGGAGAACTGGTCAAGGAATACCAGGCGCTCCAAAAACTGATCGACAGGGACGTCAAGCTGTACGGCTATCGGCGTGACGTCTAAGTTCGCGGGCACCGGCCGTTGAATTCAACCTTCGACGGCCGACATTGACCGGGAGTAGGAGCTGCTCACGCGACTTCTACTCCTGGCCTAACTCAAACCGGCGCGTAGTGCTGAATCCACGCGGGCCATTGGGGAAAATGCAATGAAACTAAAAGCCACAATCTCGCTATTGGCAGTAATCGTTGCGGGCTTAACCGCAACCGCTTTAGCCCAACAACCGAAGTCCTGTCAGTTCAACATCGTCGGCACCTGGAAAGCGCAAATCTCGCCCACGGAAGCGCGTCTGTACACTTTTGACGCCAACGGCGTGGTCAAGGTGCTCAACGCCTCCGGCGCCGATAAACCCACTGAGATCGCCACTGCAAAATACGAGGTCGATGATCCGAAAGCTCCAGAGGAGATCTCTTTCACTGCACGCGGCAAGAACCGAATTTTCGGTCGGACCAGGATCGCCATGAAGGTGACTGGTTTCAACGACTCGTCCATAACCTGCCAGATTCCTGGCGTCGGAGAAACAATATGGACCAGAGTCGATCCCGATCGGTATTTCATCGTTTTAGTCGCGCGCGAGGGAGAGTTCTTCGACAAGAGCGGCTCCGCGTTTCCGGTTGTTATCAAGTTGACGGCCGGAGGAATTTCGAAAATCGACGGGGCGGGGATCTATTCCGATAACGGAACAGCGGCATTCGGCGCCGTTCCAGCCGCCGCTTACAAGGAATATTTCAGAGAAGCGCGCGGCGATTCGGAAGTCATACTGCGGCTGGAAATCAACTCGCGGCAGTATGAACGAGCTTTGAAAATCGTGCAGGAGTGGCAGCGACGCGCGCGGGAAGGCGCCATGCTTTACACGTCCGAGAATGCGCTGTCTCCACCCACTCCGCTCAACAACATTCTGCTGGTGAAGGCGGTCACAGAGACGTTGAACGCTTGTCAGAACGATATCGATCTGTACAAGCTCGATTATGTTTTTCCCGGCGACTGGATCACCAATGAATACGGTCCCGAATTCGTTCCGTTCAACTACTTCAAGGAGTTACGACGGCGGAATGAAGCTCGGCACATCGAATACAAGAAATTTCAGGAACTGGTGCCGCTCGCTAACGTGGCTATCCGGTAAGCTCTTACAACAGATCCAAACCCGGGGAGAACAAGTTCCATGAAGAAGATTTCTTTTCTGATCGTTTCAGCCGCATTGATCGCATTCTGTTCTCCGCAGTTGCTGCGCGCCCAGGCGCCCGCGGCGCCTGACGAGAAACAGGGAGCTCAGCAACGCAAACGCACTGGCATCTTCACGATGTACGCCTTCGATCCTCTGGCCCGGACGCTCTGCTTGAACGACGGGAAAGAGGGAAGAATGATTGCGAACAACCAGTGGGGAAACCGGTGCAGCGATCTTACTTACAGCCTTGCGGGAGGCGGCGTTCTGGTTGCCGGGATTGAAGTCAATCGCGTGGCAGCTATCGTCGATCTCGGCGACGCCAACGATCTCCGCGAGCGATACGGCTTCGAAGATGCAGAAAATGGAGGCGTCGGTTTCGCTTCATTGCGTCTCGAGGGAGGAAAAGTCACGATTCTCCTGGAAGACAACTCCACACCCGTATGGCAGCCGCTCAAGGAAGGGTCACAGCTCTTTAGCGACGTGAAGGCATCAGCCAACGCGCCGATCAAGTTGGGCCACATCTACCTCGTGCGGATCGCCGATACGAAAGACAGAAAGTTCCAACAGATCGCTAAGCTGATGGTGATTGCGTATCGCCCTAACGAAGCGGTAACGCTGCGCTGGGAGTTGCTCCAGTAACCTGGACCAAACTCCGAACGCGACCACAACGCGCACGGTATATAGCGCTTCCCCTCCAAGGAAGCAGGTTACGAACTAAAATCCTGAAGGAGAACAGGTATGCCACAAGAATTTACAAACCAAGAATTAACAGCGGGGGGAAACACTACCTTCACTACCGGTTATACGTCGGGCACAGTCTGTCAGCGAACCGGTAGCTACAAAGCCCAAAACAAGTACATGGAGGCGATTGTCGTCGTGGTCAAGGGCGCGAAGTTCCCGAACTTCATCGACGGCAAGAAGACCATCTGGTATGCCCTGAGTTCGACCTCAACCACGAGTTCGGGTTTCGAGTCGGCCAGGGTCGCTCCCGGTACCGCCTAAAACAACGCACGTCCAACACCGTCAGGGTGGGCGTTAAGTTCTACCTGGGGAGACTCCTCCTGCTGACGTCGATAGGCGTGAGCAGGAAGAGTCTGACCCATTTTCAGGGGGATAAAAAAATGAACCTTAGACGGCTTCTCATCATCGTGCCCCTGCTCGTGGCTGCGTTCGCGTTAACAACTTCCGGCTTGCACTATCGTCCAGTCGTCAACGCGCAGGAAACGAAAACGGACAGCACCACGGGTTATCCGACCGGAACCAAATGTCCGAGGACAGGTACTTACCGCGCAACCAATAACAAGATTGAGATCGTCTTAGTCGTGGTCGCCGGCAAGCCGTTCCCTCCCTTCTCGGACGGCAGCAAGACGATCTGGTATCCTGTCAAGGAACCTGGCTAAGAACTCATAAAGGAATTGGTCAAAGTAAGAAATGAGATTTTCAAGGTCGCTTTACGCGCTGGTGGTCGCGTTCGCGTTGCTTTCGGGCGCCGGAAGCTTGTATTCTGTTCCTGCCGTCGGCACAAACCATAACGGGCAAGCAGCACCTCCCAAACAGCCAGCGACGTTCCGCTACGTTTGTCCCATGCACGAGGACGTCCGGTCCAAAAAACCCGGCAAGTGTCCGAAGTGCAAGATGAAGCTGGAAAAGAAAAAGATCAAGGAACCTGAGGTGAAGTCTCCGGATCAATGAGGTCTTATCTGCAAAGAAACCGCCTGCGACTTTTCGCGATCTCGCTCGCGAGCCGGTTTCTTGCGCTTGCCATCATTGGTTCGTTTGCCGTCACGACTCTTCCGCTCGTCACTTCGGCCGAAGAGTCCACGATGCCATGCTGCGTCGGGAAATCCGAAGGTCACTGCGAGTCAGGGTTAAACGCTCCAAAAGTTTCTCAACCGGACCCGAACGACCCGATGTGCGGATTGACTTCACCCGCCGCAGTGGATCTGGATGAAGTCACCGTCACCGCCGAGCCGGTTCATACTCACAATCACGGTTCTTCCGCGACATCATCGTCAACGTCTCCTGCTGCTGAATCGGACGCAGTTGAGCAACAGTGTCAGATGGACTGTGGCGCTTGCGCCACCGCAACGTCACGGCACAAACGTCAAAAAAGCGTCGTACAGGCGAAGAGCGTAAACGCGCCGTCAGCGACAACCACCGTCCGAGTCGAAGACCGGGCGCCCGTCGTTTCATCGAACGAAAACTGGACACGGATCAATCCGAGAGGTCCACCCGCCCGCGGTTAGCCGCACTTTAATCAAACAACAACCGTCAACGATTAAAGTTCATCGGGAGGATTTTCGATGAAACCCCATGTGTATTTGTGTATTGCATTGATCTTTCTGTTTTCGGGCCTAGTTTTTGCCCAACAGAACGTAACGTCAGCCACGCTCAGCGGGAATATTCACGACGCGAGCGGCGCGGTGGTGAGTGGCGCAAACGTGATTGCCACCAACCTCGAGACTAACCAGCGAAGCACGACGACCAGCGACGACGAAGGGCACTACCGCTTCCCTTACCTGCGTACCGGATCTTACGAGCTGTCGATCGAGGCCAATGGATTTGCGGCGCTGACTAAACAGTTAAGCCTTACCATCGGGCAATCGCTCGACATGCCGGTGCGGCTCGAAGTAGCGGGATTGTCGGCACAGGTCGACGTCGGCAGCACTGACGCGCCGATGATCGAAACCGTTCGCACGCAGATCACCGAGACGATCCGTCCGCGCGAAATCAACGAGTTGCCGTTGAACGGCCGCAACTATCTCGACCTCGCGCTCCTCGTCCCGGCAGTCGCCCCGACAAACACCGGCAGCAACCAGCGCTTCGCTGAAACTTCCGCCGTGCCCGGCCAGGGAATCTCCATCGCCGGGCAACGTAATCTTTACAACAGTTTCATCGTCGACGGTGTTTCCGCGAACGACGACGCCGCCGATCTGACCGGCACGTATTACAGCGAAGAGGTCATCGATCAGTTTCAGGTCGTGACGTCGGGCGGCATAGCTGAGTTTGGCAGGGCTTCCGGCGGCGTGGTCAATATACTCACGCGATCCGGAACGAACGATTGGCGCGGCACTTTGTACGGATTCATTCGCAATCAGCGATTTGACGCCCGTAATCCGCTTGCGCCGGCGAAAGATCCGCTGACGCAGGGGCAATACGGCGGAACGATTGCCGGCCCACTGCGCCGCGACCGCACTTTCTTCTTCACTAATTTCGAACAGACGCGACGGAATTATTCCGCCGTTCTCACGATCGCTCCCGGCGCCGTAAACACCATCAACAATCGCTTGCGCGCGGTGAACTATCCCGGTCCGCTAATCAACACCGGCATCGTTCCCGCGAGTTTCGACACGACCAACTTTTTCGGCCGCATCGATCACAAGCTCAACGATCGAAACGACCTGAGCGGCCGTTACAGCCTCTATCACATCAACGCCGTCAACTCCCGAACAGCCGGCGGCCTCAACGCCGTCAGCCGTGGCACCGGGCTGAACGACACGGACCAGACCGTGCAAGTGAGCAACGTCACGATCCTGAGCACGCGTACTTTGAACGAAGCGCGTTTTCAGTACACGAACAGCAGGCTCGACGCTCCCGTCAACGACGAGATCGGACCGGCCGTGAACATCGCCGGCGTCGCGAGCTTCGGCACCGCAACGTTTTCACCGCTCGCACGCGACATCAACCTGTTCGAAGCGGTCGACAACGTCTCTACGCAGCGCGGCGATCACTCGCTGAAAGCCGGCGGCAGTTTTCTTTATAACCGGGTCAACATTCTCTTCCCCGGCGCGCTCCAGGGCGTTTACACGTTCAGCTCACTGAATAACTTTCTCAGCGGAAACTACCTTTCGTATCAGCAGGCGTTTGGAGCTCCCAGTCAGCTTCAGTCGAACCCGAATTTCGGCGTTTTTGTTCAGGACGAGTGGCGTGTCCGCCCGTACCTGACGATCAATGCCGGCCTGCGATACGACTTGCAGTTTCTGCCCGAACCGATCCGGACGGACACTAACAACATCGCCCCTCGCCTCGGCATCGTCTACGCTCCCGGCGATCGCAAGACAGTAGTACGCGCCAGCTACGGCATTTATTACGATCGCATTCCACTGCGAGCGACTTCCAATGCGCTGCAACGCGACGGCTCGAAGTACATCATCGCCCAACTCTCGCCGTCGCAACCTGGCGCGCCAGTGTTTCCGAACGTGCTCGCAGTCCAGCCGTCGACATTGCCGACACGGCCGAACATCACTCGCATCGATCCGAACATCGAGACGAGCTACAGCCAGCAGGGAAACTTCCAAATCGAACGCGAACTGCCATGGAACACCGTCGCGTCGATCGGTTATCTACACCTGCGGGCGCGCCATCTCATCCTGTCGCGAAACGTGAACGTACCGCGTTTTCCAGCCTCCGCCGGCATTCCGAACCTTGGCCGGCCCGACCCTAACTGGGGAAACATCGCGCGCTTCGAAAGTTCCGGCAACTCGTCTTACGACGGCATGGTCATCTCGCTCAACCAGCGCGCCACTAGCTGGTCCAGCCTGCGAGTGTCGTATACGCTCTCGAAGACGATCGACGACGCCGGCAACTTCTTCTTCTCGAGCGTGCAGGACAATTTCAACACTCGCGACGACCGCGGCCTGTCCGACAACGATCAGCGCCATCGTCTCGTCATCAGCGGCTCGCTCGAGGTCCCGGAGCACACGAAACCCGCCGGGCTTCAGCGAATCTTCTCCGGCTTCCAGTTCGGCTATATCTTTACCTACGCGTCGCGTTTACCGTTCAACGTGCTGCTCGGCAGCGACCGGAATTTCGACACAAACAACAACGATCGTCCGCTCGGCGTTGGACGAAACACCGGCCGCGGCTTTGACTTCGCCTCGCTCGACTTGCGCTTGAGCAGACGTTTCCACGTCACCGAACGAGTCGACTTGCAACTCATCGCCGAAGGCTTCAACGTATTGAACCGCGCGAACTTTGGCATTCCGAACAACACGATTGGTTCGGGCCCGACGCCATTGCCGACGTTCGCTCAACCAACCGCGGCGTTCGACCCGCGACAGTTTCAGTTTGGAATGAAGGTGACTTTCTAAAGATGTTACGCAACAAGCTAGCGCTAGGAGTTTTTTGTCTCAGTCTCGGGCTGCTTTTTCTCTCGGGTTGCAATCGCTCGACGGTGACCGAAGCAACAGCCGCTAAAACAGGTTTCGCACCTTTACAGCTCTCGGCCGAGGGCGTCGATGCGGCCGAACCGGTCACGGCGACGGCGCCGGATGGCAATTTTTATGTCGCCTGGGTGAATCACGACGTCAAGAACCAGGCCGACGTGATGATTGGGCGTTTCGATAGTCAGGGGACCATGCGCGGCGCGCCGGTTCGCGTTAATCCGCAGCCTGGCGTCGCAACAGCATGGCGCGGCGACCAGCCGAGCGTTGCCGTCGCTGGGAATGGCACTGTTTACGTGGTATGGACCGCGCGCGTGGAGGCTGACGGTAAAAAAGGCACCGACCTTTACTTGTCTGTTTCGAACGACATGGGCCAGACGTTTGCAGCGCCCGTGAAGATCAACGACGACAAGGTTCCCGGCGCGCACGGCATGCACTCGTTGGGCATTGCCGGCGACGGGCGCATCTACGTGAGCTGGCTCGACGAGCGTAACGTCCACGTTCCTAAACCGTCGGCCAAAGCCGAAGGACATCACATGGAGAGCAATCGCGAACTCTTCATCGCCTACTCGACGGACGGCGGCCGCACGTTTTCAAAGAACCAGAAGATTGCGGCGGAGGCGTGTCCCTGTTGCAAGACGGCGCTCGCCGTTGCGGCTGACGGTACGCTGTACATCGGTTGGCGTCACGTGCTGCCGGGAAACTATCGTCACATCGCGGTTACCTCTTCCACGGATGCGGGCGCGACTTTCACGGCGCCGGTGATCGTCAGCGACGATAAATGGGTGCTTCAAGGATGCCCGGTTTCGGGCCCGTCTCTCTCCGTGAATGACGCGGGAGTTTTGAAGGTGCTCTGGTATGCTGCCGGCGAAGCTAATGCGCCTGGACTCTATTTTGCGGAGTCAAAAGACAAGGGCCGGAGTTTTTCGCAGGGCCAGTTACTCGCGAAAGAAACGGTTCGCGGTACGCCGGTGTTAGCGGCCAGTACCGGCGCTGACGTCGCAATCTGGGAGACGTCCGGAGGCGCTTCTGCTGAAACCAGGCTTCGCAAGGTAGCGAACGAGGCGCCGTCGATCACGCTGGGATGGAACGCGGAGTTGCCGGCGGCGGCGTTCAGTAAAGACGGACTGTTTGTGGCTTACGTTTCGAAAGTGAAAGAGAAGCGAAGCGTGTGGATGGTGAAGGCGGACCAGAGATGAAAAGAACTCTGCTGTACGTTTTTGTATGTCTTGCGCTTTGTGCGTGTGGAGCTAAACAACCACCGGCTTCGCCAACACCGGCGGCGACAGCGTCTCCGTCAGGGCCGGAGGCGGCGGTGGCGCCGCGGAGTTATCCGGCGGTCGGCGTCGTCAAGGCGATCAACCCGAAGACGCCGTCGATCGAGATCCTTCATGAAGACGTCGAAGGGCTCATGCCGGGGATGCAGATGGAGTTCGATGTGACGGATGCGGCGCTGTTGAATGGACTGGCGGTGAACGATCGCATCGACTTCACGATCGAGGACCGCACCGGCATCATGCGAGTCACTTCCATCAAAAAGAAGTAAACACAGAAGGCGCAAGCTGTAACCACAGAAGGTGCAAGCTGTTACCACAGAAGGCACAAAAGACACAAAAGGCACAAACAAAAACTAAGCACCAAACACGAGGACCTTTGTACTCTGCTCTTTGTATTTGGTACTTAGTCTGAGTAGTTCTTTTGTGCCTTTTGTGTCTTTTGTGCCTTTTGTGGTTACTACTTTTGTTCCTCTTGTGGTTACTTCTTCTGAAGCTCAGCCAGCGCGGCCAGCACTTCGTCGCTGTGCGCCTGCACTTTGACCTTCTCGAACACCTTCGCGATCTTGCCGTTCGGGTCGATGATGAAGGTATTCCGCGCGGAGAGTTTCGCGCCGTTGTACTCCATGATCGAGCCGTAGTCCGCTGAAGTCTTCGCCTCAGTATCAGCCAACAGTTTGAAGTTCAACCCTTCCTTCGCGCAGAACTCCTTATGTGATTGGGCGGTATCGACGCTCACGCCGAGAATCACCGCATTTGCTGCCTGGTATTTCGCGAGATCGCGCTGGAAATTGCGGGCTTCGATCGTGCATCCGGACGTGAAGTCCTTCGGGTAGAAATAAAGCACGACCCATTTCCCTTTGAAATCACTCAGGCTTACTTGCTTCCCTTCGTTCGTGGTCAACGTGAACGCCGGCGCCGCATTGCCCACGGCCGGAATCTCATTCACCGCGCTCACCCGGTTGCAAGCCAACACCGCAACGAGTGCGAACGCGAGAACAAACGCGTACTTCATCATTTCGCTACTCCTCCCCCTAACTAATTAATTTCCAAATGTCTCGACAATCCGTTCGCGGATCTGCGGCGCGGTCTTCCCTTCCTTCTCCAGCTTCAACGCCAACAGAGCTTCGTTGACGCAGACCGCGCAATGCGCCGCGTGATCGTCTTCGAAACAACTATAAAGACTCTTGTGACCAAAGCCCCGGTCGCAGTGGCAGTAGCAAGGCAGTTTCGCAATCGTCACCGGGATCTCGCGTACCGCTTTGTACGCGTCGCGAGTCAAACCTTCGAACTTCTCCGGGGCGAGCGTCGGCGCGAGACTCGAACGGCTCGGCGGCTGTTGCAGGTAGGCGGGAATGAGTTTCGCACCCTGCGCCGGCGTCGCCGGTCCATCCGCCGAACTGTGCGTGTGGTTGGTCGCGATCGGCGTGACTTTGTTCGACGACATCCGCGGCGCAACGAGCACGCCCGCTGCGACCACCAGTAAGATGACGATCGCGATCAGTAACCAGTTCTTCTTCATACTACTTGCTCCTGCATTCAGTGTGTTCCGTGGCTCCCGTGCATCGTCATTTTAGCTGGACGCAATCTGAAAAAGATTTTCCAGGACACGGGGTTCGCGCCATAAACGGAATCGAGTATCGACGGTTTGGAATAGAAAGTAACATCACTACCTATCGCGAGCGAAGTCTTCTCCGTGTTCCAGATATCGCGCGCGCCGCCAAAGGTGTAGGCGCCGATGCGAAACGACGGATGATGGTCGTCGATGCCCAATCGGTCGAGGTCGTCGTCGCGCAGCAGTGAGTTCTTGTCAGCCAGTTCCAACCGAGTGTAGATGTAGTTCCTATCCAGAAAGTTGACCGTAGATTCCGCGACGTATCCGTTCAGGTTGAAGATCTCGCCGCTGTGGCTCTCGTGATTTCGGCCCCAGATCAAACTCGACGCCCAGTTCCCACGTTCGAAACGCTTGTTGTAACTGATCGAAGCGGTCGTCCTCCGGACGTCGCCTGGTTCGAGCGCCTCCGGGTCACGCAGAAAACCGTGACTCACCTGCATCGACCAGTTGTCGTTCGGCGCAAACGAGAGCCTCGCCGAACGTGACGTCCACGGGTTTGCTTCGAAGTTATAACGGTTCTCACCCGGTTCGCGGCCGTTGAAGATTGAGCCTTCCAGTTTGAACCAGCGATACGTGAAACCGGTGGTGACAACCCCGAAACTAATGTGCGACGAATCCTGATAGTGATGAGACAGAGGCGCCGACGTATTTTCAGACGACGAAGCGCGATGCATGAAAGCAACCGGGCCAAGCGCGGGCTCACCGGGGTAGCCGCCGTAGACGAACCATGTGGCGCGTTCGCCGAGCGGCCGCGTGTAAGTCGCGCTGAGCTCCATGAACAGATCGTGCGGATGCTGTTTATCGATTATGGGCTCGCCGTTGTAAGTCTCACCGGTTTGAAACAGCAGCGGCGAGCCGCCCGGCGGAAACGTGAAAGGCTCAAAACTGAACATGCCGCGGAGCTCGAGCGTGCCGTTGCCGACGCGCCGAATCGCGGAGGGCATGAACCAGTTGGCTGATTCGAATTTGGTCACGCCGCGTGGACCACCCTGCGCGTTAACGCCGGCCGTGAAGTTGTAGTGAAACATCAGCAGCCAGTCGTCTGCTTGTTTGTGCATCATCGGCATGGCAGTCGACGCCGGTTGCCACGCCGTACCCGAGCCCATGCGTCCCATCGGCAGCAAGTTCGCGTGGCTGTTGCCGACGCGCACGAACATCTGATCGTCCTCGACGACGAGAAGGCCGTGCTCCATTTCCATCTCGTTTGCCGCCGGAGACGCAGCCGTTGGAGAACCCAACGGAGAAGCAGTTGGAGAAGCCGCTGGTTTGGCAGGTGGCTTCGGAGGAGCCGGCTGATGGCCCTCATGTTGCGCAAAGACAGACAGGTGGGCCAGCAGTAAAACTACACTGGCCCACCAGATTGCGAGGTTAAACTTGAACACTGATAACACGAGTTAAGCGGCCTTCTTGGTCTTCGCCTTGTCCTTGTCTTTCATCTTGCAGCACTCACCGTGTTTCTTCGGATCGTGCTTCATCTTGGCGTCGTGCTTCATGTTGGCCATGTCACACGACTCGCCGCCGCAGCAGGCGTGATTTTTGTCAGCGTGGTGCTTGCAGCACTCGGCGCCTTCCTTGCAACACTCCGCGCCGTCCTTGCAGCAGCTCTCGCCTTCTTTACACGCCATGCCCTCGCCACAGCAGGAGGAACCTTCAGCGCAACATGACTCAGCTTTCTTCTTTTGATCGGCCTGCGTCGTGCCCTGGCCCATGCCGACGGCGAACGCGGCGAGCAACAAAGCCAACAATGCAACAATTAAAGTACTCTTTCGGGGTTTCATTTTTGTTCTCCTATGCAGAAGATGATTACTGTCCGACGCCAGCGCACACACCGGCGCTTCCGTTGTGAGAAACTGGCGAAATTATCCACCTTGCAGGAGATCGTTTAGATCAGGAAAACACAACAACGAAGGTAGGTAGGGCCACGATTGGGTAGGAACGGATCGACAACATGCCTCTGAGGTAACCCGGCATCAGTCACAGCCAGCGGTAGCGGTTCGGTCGTAGCGGCGATCAGTTCGGGTGAACTGCTGCTGCTCTTCGAAACAACGGCGGTCGCGCCAATCATCAGCGGACAGTCGCCCATTCGTCTCGGAAGCGACGAGACTCCCGCCAACTTCTCATTTGAATTGGGGTTTACTCTGACGTTGATTTTAGTTTGTTTCGCGGGTTTCGCACTGGGTTTCGCACAGCAATCGTGCGAACCAGGCGCATGACAACTCTCGCCTTCAACTGCTGCTTCACTCGAAACGTCCGCGGCCATCGCCGTGGCGCCACAGCCGAACAGGCATCCGCCCGCCAGCCATACAGACACGGAAATAGCGAGCAGCAACCGCAACGCTTTCTGTGAGACGAGAAAACTCATCGGCAACAAAAGTGTAGCGCTCAACGATGTTTTTGTCGATGGCCGAAGCGCATCATAATCGTCATGAAAACCCAGCACTTCTGTAACCGGTGACTTGTTAGGTTAAAGTCATCGGGAGAACAAATGGCCATGATTATCGACAAAGACAAGATCACAACACAGGACGAACTCAACGAGCCCGCGCCTATCGACCAGGTCGAGGGGCGCGTCGAAGCGGAAATGAAAAAACTAGAAGGTAAGGCGAAAAAGAACGTCGGGGATGGATTGCTGGACCAGGACCTCGCCCGCGAGGGAGAGCGGCTCGAGCGGGAAGGCGAACGTGAAATGGAGGAAGCGAAGCGCGACTAAGATCCTAGCGCGCTTTCGAGCGCTTCCTTCAACTGCGGCGGCGTGCGCTGCGGATGGAAACCAAGGATCCGTTTCTGAATGCGCCCGTCGCGGGTGATGATAAAACTCTGCGGTATCGAGTTCGTGCCTTGCATCAGCGACAACGCCACGTCGCGAGTGGCCCAGCCGATGTGGTAATCGACTTTGTACTGCTGTACGAAGTCCTGCACCTTTTGCGCTGACGAGACCGGGTCTTCAGTCGAAAGCCCGACAAACTCGACGCCGCGAGCGTGATACTCCTTGTGCAATCGCACCAGTTCGGGCGTTTCCGATCGGCATGGCCCACACCAGGTGGCCCAAAGGTTCACCAGCATCACTTTGCCGGAATAGTTCGACAGCTTGATCCGATCGCCGCGGGCTGCCTGCATTTCAGTGTCGAGCACGACTGCGGGAACGATTGGCAGGTTGGTATTGGAGACTCGAGTCGGCCGGTCGTTCGAGTTACAACTCGAAACGCCAAACGCCGCTAACAAAGCCAGGACGATCAGCGTCGACACCAATCGCAGCGGTGTCCAAAACCGGATCTTCGTTTCCACTTGCTTCTTGATTGCCATGCTCTTACTACTTCTTGCCGAATCTAAATGAGTCGAGAATAACCGGCGCCTGGCCCTTTTCGCCAACGTCTTCGACCGACGCCAATTCCGGGGCAAGAGATGTGGAAAGCATGGTCAGGGTTGCGCCTGAGGTGTCGCCCTCGTTTCCAGTCGGCAGAAAGATAACGCGTCCCCACAAATGAATGTCGCCCTTCTCCGTTCCCTTCGAAAGACCTTCCCAGCGAAACTCGTAACCCTGCATCGAGTTGACCTTCGTCGGTCCTTCTGAAACCTTCCGGTACTCTGGAAATGCTTTCGCGAGCGACGCGCTGAATTCTTCCACGCGCTGCGGGAAGTTTCGCAGATCGCCAACGAACGTGCCCGTGCTTGTGTACCAACCGACTACGAAATTCTCCTGCGGAAAGTTGGGCGGCAGACTGCGTTCGACTTTGACGAAGTTCGTGGCGCCGCGAACGCCGGCGTTCGGGTCGAGCTGCCACGACTTCGGATAGTAAAACGAGAAGTCGAAATAGTGTTCCGCCAGCTTGCCGTCGAGGTTGGCGTCGGAATTTTCAAACTTGACGGTGTCAGGCGGAGCTACGAACGTGTCGTCGGGAGTCGGCGATGCCTGTTCGACGGTCGGCGCAGGCGTGGCCGTTTCGGCAGTCGGTTGAACGATGGGACGATTCGCGTTTGGATTTCGTTCCGCGGACAACTGGTCCAACTTCGGTTTGACGACGAAGAAGAACACGCCTGCGAGCGCACCGCCGGCGAGTAATAGAAACACCAGCAGGCCGCCGATGATCAACGGCAGCTTCGATTTCTTCTGCGCCGCCGGCGCAGCCGGCAACGGAGCTGACGGAGCCGGTGTTTGCACCGCGGGCGGAGCTAACGGCGCGGACGTGTGCTGTTGTTGCGCCTGAGTTGGCGGCGGTGGTGGCGGCGGCGGCTGCGGAGAAATGTCCGCGGTGTTTGGCCCACGTGTCGGCGTGCCGGTTGGACCAGTGTTGCGCGGCAGCGCGACCGTTGCCGGGTAGTTTTCGATGATCGTTGCGTTCGGATCCGGTAAGTCCCTGCTGGTCGGCCTTTCTGAGGCGGCGTTCAGGTCGATGGACGTAGCGCGCATCGTCGCGTTTGGATCGAAGGGTTGGGGAGCAATCAACAGTCCGCCGTCAAACGTGCAGAACTTCTGACCTTCGTCGGGAAACGTACGATTACACTTAGGGCAAGTCTTCATTCAGACCTCTTGAGAGAGATGATTTCAAACACTGATCAATTTGCCCGAGCACGGGCCAACTTCTGGGCAATCCCGTTGTTTCCCGGATCGAGCTCCAACGCGCGCTGGTACGCGCGGACGGCGTTCTCTTTCTGCCTCGCTTTGAGATAGCCGTCGCCTACACCTTCGAATCCAAACATGCCGGCCAACTGCTTTCGCTCACCTGCGACCGCCACCGACGACGCGCGTTCGTAAGTCGCTTCCGCGTCGCTGAAGCGGTCCATGCCGAGATAGACTCGGCCCAGCAGGTTGAACGGCTGAAACGCCCGCGAGCTCACTTCAGTCGCCGACTTCAAGTAGGGCTCGGCTTCCTGGAATCGCCTGTACACTACCAGGTAACGACCCATCAGCAACAACGACGTCGGATTTCGCGAATCCATCTCGAGCGCTTTCTTCAACACCGGCTCCGACTGCGGCCAAAGCTGTTCACCCTGCAACGACTCGGCGATCAAATTCAACGTCGCCGGATCCTTCGCCAGTTCGATCGCCTTTTCGTAAAGCGCAGGAGCTTCCGACGATTTGCCGACCTTGTTCAGCACTCGCGCCAGGTGCGCGTAAGCGACCGCAAACTGCGGATCCATCTCGATCGCGCGGCGATAGGAATGCTCAGTTTCGCTATTGACGATCCCGCGCGCCTGAAGCGCAACTCCAAGCCGGTCCCAACCGACGGCGTTCTTCGGATCGATCTGGACGGCCTTGCGAGCGAACGCCTCCGCGTCAGCAAAGCGCTTCGCGTTGTCGCCGTCGGCTCGCGGCTGCACCAATGCGACACTCAACGCGATATACGCGTCGGCGTTATTCGGCGCCCACGCGATCGAGTTGCGATACGCAGCTTCGGCATCGTCCCATCGTTGCTGATCCGAGTATACGTTACCCAAACCGTACGCACCGCGAGCGTCGCGCGCTTTCAGTTTCAAAACGCCTTTGTACGACTCTTCAGCCTCGGCGAATTGACGCGCGTCGCGGGCCTGGTTGCCTTTCTCAAGCAACTCGTCGATCTTGTCCTCGACGGGCGGTGTTCTGACGCGCGTTGTTCCAGTTGCTCGCGTACCTGGTTTGCCAGTCGTCGTCGCCCCCGGCTTGTTCGCTTTCTTGTTGGTTTCCGGATTTTTGGCCCTGAAAACCCCACCGCCAACATCGGCGCCTACGTCCTGCGCAAGCGCCCGGGTGGCGCTTCCTGAGAGGCCGAAACAGAGGGCGGCCACGATTAATCCAGCCCCGCGCAGTATTGCGTTAGCTCTCATCATTACTCTCCTAATGCTGTTTGGATTGCTAATATCGAGACTAACCTCAGTAACAAATTCGAATTTCGAAATTCGAATTTCGAATTGCCTTATGGATCGCTGAAGAACTACTGCGGTGGATTGTAGATCAGCTTTCACCCGATGAGCTAATTGATCCCCGCACAGACTGGAAAACGACGCAGTGACTCAGGAGCCGCTTCTGACCAGCCGGAATCCCAAAAGCGTCGTCTTCGTCGTGGGCGGAACAAATTCGCGCATGCACGACGACACGGGAGCGTCAGACTTGCCGGGATCCGTAACGTAACACCCGCCCCTGATCGTTATCCAGTCCTGTGTGCTGCTGCCCACAACTACGGGATTACCGGGATAGGCGGAGACTTTCGACGACGTCCATTCCCAAACATTGCCTATCAAATCGTAAACGCCCCACATGTTCTTTCCGTTGGGACGCGAACCGACTGACGCCGGAGTCGCTTCTTTCAAAACTGCAACGCCGTCGCGCCAAGCCGGTCCCCACGGATACAGGTCCGCGCGCTCGCCGTTTCGCGCCGCGAACTCCCACTCTTCTTCCGTCGGCAGACGATAACTGACGCCGTCTCGCTTCGATCGCCAGGCGGCGAAAGCGTTCGCGTCGTCAAACGATATGTTGACGACAGGCCACATCTCCTGTCCGAACGGCGGTCTGTTGCCGGCCCAATGAGTGGGCGCCGAACGTTTCGTCGCCGCTACAAAGTCGGCGTATTCAGAGTTGCTGACTTCCGTCCGATCCATCGAAAACGGCTGCACCGTAACGGCGTGAGCGGGAGTTTCCTGCGGCGGGCCGGAGTTTCTTCCCATCAGAAACGTTCCGCCCGCGATTGCGATCAGATCAGCTTGCACGGGAGTCGCCGTTGGCGACGGAGTCGGTGTTGATGGGCCATCGACCTGCGTTTTCGGTGCAAACGCGACGTAAGCGCCGATGCCGGCGCCGATTAGGACCATCACGCCAATCGTGGCAGCGATCAAAATGATCGGCGTTCGTGATGAACGCGGCTTGAAGTCGACGGTGATCTGTTTGCCGACCGGTTCAGGCCGATAAGTATTTACCGCGTTTCCCGGCGAAGTCGGGAGCGGTTTGACGTGAGTGACCTCAGGATCATGTTCCTGGACTAACTCAGCTCCATTCATCGACGGGACGGAAGTCGAGAACTTTGTATCCGCGGAAATCCCTGTCTGCGTATTCGCCGGAGGTGGAATACTCTCGGGCGGTATCATCGAAGCAATGGTCCGGTTCGGATCCATCGCGACGGTTTCGCGCAGCGCGGCGGAAGCGGCGGGCGCGGCGGGGGCGGCGTCCATAGCCGCGCGCAACTCGCGCAAAAAGCTCTCGACCGAATCGATACGCGCTGAAAGCTCTTTCTCCAGCGAATGGCGGACGACGCCTTCAATCGCCGGCGGCACTGAAACACCCATCGATTGAAAACTCGGCGGCGGCAGCGTGAGGTGCTTCTTCATGATCGACGGAATCGAAGAACCTTTGAACGGAACTTCACCCGAGAGCATTTGATAAAGGATCACGCCGAGACTGTAGATGTCCGCGCGCGCGTCGGGCTCGTCGTCGCCCCACTGTTCGGGCGCCATGTAAAAAGGCGAGCCCATCAGCCCGCTCGTTTGCGCTTGAATGAACGAGCCGAGCAACTCACCCGACTTGATCTTCGCCAGACCGAAATCAAGGATCTTCACGCCTTCGGAGATCGGAACATCATCCTGGACCATGATGTTCAGCGGCTTCAGATCTCGATGGACGATGTTCTGCCGGTGCGCCGCGCCAACTCCCGCCGCAATGGCGCAGATGAATTCGAACGCGCGCTGCGGAGGCATCGCGCCTTCCTTCGCTAGAATTTCCTGGAGCGATCTTCCTTTCACAAACTCCATCACCAGAAACGGCATCGTGCCGCGCACGACGCCGAAGTCAGTGACGGCGATGATGTTTTGATGACGGATCGCGGCCGCCGCCAGTGCTTCCTGGCGAAAACGCGTCGTCAGCATCGGATCGTTTCCGACGAGATCCGGCAAAATGATTTTGATTGCGTGCGGGGTCTTGAGGAAGATGTGCCGCGCTTGAAAGACTACGCCCATGCCTCCCTGCCCGAGTCGGCGCTCGAGCAGGTAGCGGGCATCAAGTGTCGGTTCACCCAGAAGAGACGGCGTAGGCTCATCACCATCTTGCGGACAGTGACTGACTTCATCCGGGTAACAACGCCTACAGGAAGGACACTCTTTCACCGGGCAAGAGTATACAAGATCAGGTACTGGTTCAGTTTGAAAACTAGAAGCGCCTGCCTGGCAGGACAAGTCAGGAAGGGGGCAACGCCCCCGCCGTCGATAAGCGGGGGCGCGCTACGCTTGCCCCCTTCCTGACCTGTTCTTCATTTCGCAAGAGCCAAACTGAACCAGTACTCAACATCACGCGGACTTGATGACGATATTCACCAAACGACGCGGCACGACGATCACCTTCACAACCTCGTGGCCGTCAATCAACGCGCGAATCCGCTCGTCAGACAACGCCGAAGCTTTCAGCTCGTCTTCCGAGACTTCCGGCGAGGCAATCACACGCGAACGGAGTTTGCCGTTTACCTGCACCGGGATCTCCAACTCTTCGCGGCGCGCAAGCTCCGGATCGGCAATGGGCCATCGCGGCACCTGTTGCAACAAGCCACCCGAGTGTCCCAGTCCTTCCCACATCTCTTCCGCGACGTGCGGCGCGAAAGGCGTGAGCATCACGACCAACGCTTCCAGTGCTTCGCGCACAGCGAAAACGTCAGCATCCGAAGCGTGCGCCGGATCGGCGTTCAAATCGTTCAATTGATTGAAGAGCTCCATCAACGCCGCGACGCTCGTGTTCAAGTGCAACTGTTCGAAGTCGCTGGTGATCTTCGCGATCGTCTGGTGCGTCTTGCGCCGCAACGTGCGCGCGCCGGGACTGAACTCCGCCGGCGTTTCACCGTTCGGATTCGCCAGCCGCTCGCGCCACCTCCAGACCATCGTGTAGACGCGGCGCAGGAACCGCACAGCGCCCTCGATGCCCGTGTCGGACCAGCGCAACTCGTTCTCCACCGGCGCCGCGAACAAAACGAACAGTCTCGTCGCGTCAGCGCCAAACGCGGCGATCATCTCGTCCGGATCGACTCCGTTGCCGAGACTCTTCGACATCGCTTTCCACTCGTCCGTGTCGCCGACGCGGTTCGTCACCATGCCCTGCGTCAGCAACCGCTTCACCGGTTCGTCGAAACTGACGAGCCCGATGTCGCGCATGAACTTGTTCCAGAACCGCGTGTAGATCAAGTGCATTACTGCATGACTATCGCCGCCGATGTACTGGTCCACCGGCGTCCACTGTTTCGCGATCTCCGGCTCGAACGGCGCATCGTCGTTGCGCGGATCCAGATACCGGAAGAAGTACCACGACGAATCGACGAACGTGTCCATCGTGTCGGTGTCGCGCCGGGCTGGACCACCACACTGCGGGCACGCCGTGTTTACAAACTCCGGCACTCCCGCCAACGGTGATTCACCAGTGCCGGTGAACGCCGCCGTCTTCGGCAAAACGACAGGCAAGTCTTCGTAAGGCACCAGGACCATGTTGCACTTGTCGCAGTAGATCACCGGCACCGGCGCACCCCAGAAACGCTGGCGCGATACGCCCCAGTCGCGAATGCGATACGTAACAGCCGGTTCGCCAAAGCCTTTCTCGCGCGCATACGCACCCATCTCGGCGATCGCTGTTTCGGACGGTTTACCGCCCCATTCACCGCTATTGATCAGCACGCCGTAGTCGGTGAACGAATGTTTCATCTCGGCGGACGCGTCGCCGCCAGTCGTCGGCATCGGTTCCGCCGCGATCTGATCGTGACTGATGGGAGCGATGACTTGCCGGATCGGCAGCGAGTACTTCTGCGCAAACTCGAAGTCGCGCTCGTCGTGCGCCGGAACGCTCATCACCGCGCCGGTGCCATACTCGATCAGGACGTAGTTCGCCACCCACACGGGTATCGTCTCGCCACTGAACGGATTGAGCGCCAGCACGCCGGTGTTCAGACCTTCCTTCTCTTCTTCTTCGGCCAGATCGGTGCGGAGCGCCTTCTGGCTTTTCACCTTCTCCGCAAACGCCTCGACGTCGGCCTTCAATGCTGAATTTTTCAGCAACTCGGGCAACAGCGGATGTTCCGCCGAGAGCACGACCGCGGTAGCGCCGTAGATAGTGTCGATGCGCGTCGTGAACACACGTATCTTGTGATCACTGTCTTTGACGGCGAAGTCGATGAACGCACCTTCGCTGCGGCCGACCCAATCGCTTTGACGCTTCAACACCTTCTCGGGCCAACCGGCTTCGATCTGCTTGATGTCGGCGAGTAACTGTTCGGCGTATTCGGTGATGCGCAGGAACCACTGCTCGAGGTCGCGCTTCTGGACCGGCGTGGCGCAGCGCCAGCAGATCCCGCCCGACGACTGTTCATTCGACAGCACGGTCTCTTCTTTCGGGCACCAGTTGACTTGCGAGACTTTCTTGTAGGCCAGGCCGCGTTCGAACATCTTCAGGAAGAACCACTGGTCCCACTTGTAATACTCGGGACGATGCGCGGCGATCTCGCGCGTCCAGTCGTAACTGATTCCCAGCCGCTGCAACTGCCCGCGCATGTGCGCGATGTTGTCTTCAGTCCAGTCGCGCGGGTTCACGCCGCGTTTGATCGCGGCCTGTTCGGCGGGCTGACCGAAACTGTCCCAGCCGATGGGATGCATGACGTTGAAGCCCTGCAAGCGTTTGAACCAGGAGAGTGCGTCGCCAATGGCGTAATTGCGCACGTGACCCATATGCAGGAAGCCGGACGGGTAGGGCAACATTTCCAGGCAGTAAAACTTCTCGCGCGGATCGTCGTCGCGCGCCTGAAAGACGCCGGATTCGCTCCAGCGTTGCTGCCATTTGTTTTCGATCTGTTCGGGAAAGTATTTTTCGTCCATAACGGTTGTCCAATCTTTACTTAACACGTTTTGCGCGGACCGCACAAAGCGTCCGCCGCTTCGGCGACACGGCTTTGTCCGATTCTTGATTGCTGTTTGGAAGTAAGGATTCGCCGCCCCGCGAAGTCACGCTAGTTCGCGCGACGCAGAAGCGGCACCGTTAGGACGAGGATCGTTCGAGGTTGCCTGAACATTGCTCGCAAATTCTATCAGTGATCATGCGCGGTCACAAATGATCTTAGCATTGCAAGATTCTTGAGATCGGCGCGAGGATCGTCGTACGGCGTCTCGAGAATGAAGGCGGCGTGCTTCAGTTTCGGATGTTGCGCGACGCGGCGCAGCGCGTCGGCGCCGATGTGCCCTTCGCCGATGTGCCAGTGGCGGTCAACGCGAGAGTTGTAGACGGCGCGCGAGTCGTTGAAGTGAATGGCGCGGACGTTTTTGATGCCGACCGTCTTCTGCATCCGTTGAATCAACGCGTCGAGACCGTCTTCCTCACGAATGTCGTAGCCGGCCGTGAACGCGTGCGCCGTGTCGAAACAAACGCCGAGTGGAATCTTCGGACACATTTCCATAATCAGCGCGAGGTGCTCGAAACGATGTCCGATGCAGTCGCCCTGTCCGGCTGTGTTTTCGAGCAGGATGCGGAGCTTGTCGAACTTCAGTCCCTTGCAGGCGATCTTCAAACTCTCCGCGCACAGCGCGATCCCGTCAGCCTCGCATGCGCCGCGCGAGCTGCCCGGGTGCACGACGAGATAATCGACGCCGAGCAGCAGCGCGCGCTCGACCTCCTCGCGAAACGACTCGCGCGATTTTTGCAGAAACACGTCGTCCGAGGCCGCGAGATTTACGAGGTAGTTGCAGTGGATGAGTACGGGAGTGATCTTCGTCTGCTTGCGGATCTTGCGAAACAGCAGAACGTCGTCGAGCGTGAGCGGCTTCGCCATCCAGCCGCGGGGGTTGCGTGAGAACAACTGTACGGTATCGCACCCCGTGTCCTTCGCGACGATCAGAGCGTTGTGAACTCCCCCCTTGATTGGAGCGTGAAAACCTATTCGCGGCCTTTTCATCTCTTCACTGCATCCATCACGCGCAACATGTTTCCACCAAGAATTTTATTTACGTCTGCTTCTGAATACCCGCGACGCAACAGCTCCTTCGTTAGGTTGGGCAAGTCAGCAATCGTCGCCAGATCTGACGTCGTGATCTGCACGCCGTCGAAGTCTGAACCGATACCGACGTGATCGACGCCGACGAGTTTCACGGTGTGATCGATGTGATCTACGATCCGTGACACGTTCACCGGCGGCAGACGCCGCGCGTACTCCCGCTGCCGCACGCGATCGCGCGCCATCTTCTTGTGTACGGCGTCGCCCGGCTCGTCCGCCGACGCCTGCTGGACCATCGGCGCGATCTCCGCGTCGACCTGTTTTTTCTTCTGACTCCAGCCAGGCTCGAGATGCTCGGGATAAAAAATCACGTTGACGACGCCGCCTGTGTTCGCTAGCGCACGGATCATGTCGTCCGTCAGATTGCGCGGAACGTCGGCAAGCGCGCGGCAGGCGGAGTGCGTCGCGATCACCGGCGCAGTGGAAGTGTTAACGATGTCCCAGAACGTCGGATCCGAGACGTGCGAGACGTCGATCATCATTCCCAAACGATTCATCTCGCGCACGACGTTCTTGCCGAACTCGTTCAGACCGCGAGTGCGGCCCGCTTCGTCTCCTGACGAACCAGCCCAACTCGTGCTGACGCTCCATGCCGGCGACATGTAACGCACGCCGAGATCGTAATAACGCTTGACGTTTTCGAGCTTGTCGTCAATCGCGTAACCACCTTCAAGACCCATCAAAGCGGCGATTTTCCCCTGCTCGGCGGCGCCGCGAATGTCGGCCGCGGAAGTCGCAAACACCCATGTTTCCGGGTGTTTTTCGGCCAAAGCGCGGACCGCGGCTATCTGATCGTCGGCGCGTTTGACTGCCTTCGCACCGCCGCCGCCAAACAGTTGCGGCTCGACCCAGATCGAAAAGAACTGCGCGTCCAAACCGCCGGTCCTGGCCCGAACCGCGTCGAAATGGCCATCGTCAAGTTCCTGCTGGAGATCGATTCTCTCATCCAGGAGCCGTTGCGCGGTGTCGGCGTGCATGTCGACGGCAATCGCGCGGTGGTGGATTGAAATCGGGTCGTTATTGGTTGTTTCAATCGTTGGAGAGCTTTGATTGTTTCGATTCATCTTTTGATCAAACTTACACGCTGGAACGAATAGAACCAAGAGCATAAACACGAGGCGCGCGTTCTTGCCAAGCGAACTGTAACTACTGTATTGTGCGAAGTCTGGCATTCACCCAGTGCATTAAAGAGGACCGAGTCCGAAAGTTCTTGTTCTGCGGTATCGGCGAGACCCGCCTCCGATCCGGTAATTTCCTTTAAGGAGTAAACAACATGTTCTCAAAAGAAGGCAAAGTTAAAGATGTGAAGACGCCACGAGTCTGCGACGTTGTTTGGCACGATGGTGAATTCATCAATTGGACCGACGCAAGGGTCCACGTCATGTCGCACGTGCTTCATTACGGTTCGAGTATTTTTGAGGGCATCCGCTGTTACTCGACTCAGAAGGGTCCCGCAGTCTTCCGGCTGCGCGAACACATCCAACGTTTTCTCAATTCCGCAAAAATCTATCGCATGGACCACCCCTGGACGCTCGACGATCTTTGTGACGCGTCCGTGGAAATCGTGCGCCGCAGCAAGATGGACCAGTGCTACCTGCGCCCGATTCTCTTTCGCAGTCTCGACGAAGAGAGCCCGGCATTCGGCGTGAACCCGTTTCCCAACCCGCTTGCATGCTACATCGGCGCGTGGGACTGGGGTAAATACCTGGGCGACGAAGCGATCGAACAAGGCGTGGACGTTTGCGTATCGACCTGGAACCGGCTGACCGCCAACTCGATGCCGGTGATGGCGAAGAGCGGCGCGAACTACATGAACTCGCAGTTGATCAAGATGGAAGCGCTTTTGAACGGCTTCGCCGAGGGAATCGCCCTCGACGACCGCGGCTACGTTTCCGAAGGCTCGGGCGAGAACATCTTCCTCGTCACCGGCGACACTGTTTTGACGCCGCCGCTTTCGTCTTCGATCCTGCCGGGTATCACGCGCGACAGCGTGATTCAGATTTGCCAGGAACTCGGCATCACTATCAAGGAGCGCACGATTCAGCGTGCGGCGCTTTACGTCGCGGACGAGCTGTTCTTCACCGGCACGGCCGCCGAAGTCACGCCGATTCGTTCAGTCGATCGGATTGCGGTCGGCAGCGGTCGCCGCGGACCAGTTACCGAGAAAATCCAGAAGGTCTTCTTCGAAATCACCAAGGGTGAACGGCCCGCGCCCGGCAACTGGCTCACCTACGTTAACGAGCAAAAGCAGCCGTCACCGGATCCGGCGGCCTTTACGACCCGCACGGATGAAACCGGCCCGATGCTGTCGTTTCAGACCGTCGGCCGCGACTAACCGATTTTCTTAATCCGTGTTCTGCTGAAAAACCACAGATTGCGCGACACCGCGCAGTCTGTGGTATATTCACTCCGGCGCAAGTTCTAAAGCCGGCGCTCCTTCCCGCGCAGAAAGTCCCCAAAAAACCACCTCTTTTCGAAGCCCCGAAAGGTGTTCTGTACACTTCATGGCCCTGAAAATCGACGATCTACTGCGAATTGCCTGTAGTCATGCCGCTTCGGACCTCCACCTCAAGGTGGGCGCGTTTCCCGTGATGCGTATCGGCGGCGAACTTCATCCGATCGCCGACGCGCCGCGCATGAAGCCGGAAGACACGCTGGACATGGCGTTTTCCATGATGTCCAACCGGCAAAAGCAGCGTTTCAAAGAGGTTTCGGAAGTCGATATCGGCTACGGCGTTTCCGGCCTGGGCCGTTTTCGCGCGAACATCTTTCAGCAGCGCGGCACCGTCAGCATCGTGCTGCGCGTCATTCCCGATCACACCAAGAGCGCGGCCCAGCTCGGACTGCCGCCAGTCATCGACAAGATCACCGAAGAGCGCCGTGGGTTGATCCTGGTAACCGGCGCAACCGGTTCCGGTAAGTCGACCACGCTGGCCGCGATGATCGACACGATCAACTCAACGCGCAGCGGACACATCGTCACGATTGAAGACCCGATCGAGTTTCTGCATCGCGACAAGCAGTCGTTTGTGACGCAGCGTGAAGTCGACGTCGATACGCGTTCGTTTGCGGAAGCGCTGCGTGGCGCGTTGCGTCAGGATCCGGACGTGATCCTTGTCGGCGAAATGCGCGACCATGAAACGATCGAAACCGCGTTGACCGCGGCGGAGACCGGCCACCTCGTGCTTTCAACGCTGCACACGCTCGACGCCACGGAAACGATCACGCGTATCGTCTCTTCGTTCCCGGCGCATCAACAGAAGTCGGTGCGCATTCAGTTGGCGGGGATCTTGAAAGCGGTGATCTCGATGCGGCTCGTGCGCGCGGCGAAAGGAGCCGGACGCGTGCCGGCGATCGAAGTGCTAGTGTCGACGGCGTTCATTCGCGACCACATCATCAACGAAGAGAAGACGTACCTGATTCGCGAAGCGATTGCGGCGGGCACTTCGCAGTACGGCATGCAGACGTTCGACCAGTCGCTGTTTCATCTGCTTCAGTCGCGTCTGATCACGCAGGAAGAAGCGCTGCACAACGCGTCGAACCCGGACGAATTCAAGATGCGCGTGCAGGGCATCTATTCAAAGGACGACACGCTGTCCACAATGACGACGCCCGCCATTCCCAAACCCACTCCACCGCCGGCCAGCAAAGAACCGGAAACCATTTTCGTCAAACACTAGTTTTCACTTTAAAAACATGTCTGCCGCTTGCGACAGGTCAGTGTCATAGGGATTGGCCGAATCCTTTTTACACGTGTCTGCCGGTTGCGACAGGTCAGTGAACTAGGGATTCACGCGCATGCGGCGCATGACGCGAACGCCGGAGCGCCAGTCTTCGTTGAGATCGAAGCGATAGATCTCGATTTCGGTCGAGATGCAGCCGGCGAGTGTCTGGAAAGACGGATGGACCCGCAGCGTCGGTGCGACGAGATAGACGAGCGGTGGTTCGTCCTGGATTCGTTTATCACCGAAGAGTTTTGCTTTTGCGATGTGACCACGCCTGCGATGAGCTTCGACACGCCGCCAGTAATCAGCGCCCTGTAAAACGTGCTCGCGATCTTCGGAAGCTTTCAGTTCGATCACCACGAGACGTCCATCCTGACGCAACGCCAGCAAGTCGATCGGTCTAATGCCCAGTTTCCCACTGTGCGCCGTGCGAAACTGCGCGTGCAGCGGCGCGATAATCAACCCGGGATCGAGTTTGGTGATGTCGCGACGCAACAACGATTCGAGCCACGCTTCGGCAGCCGTGCGATAGAACGCGTGACGGCGATCGAGCGTCGAGGCGCAACGATGTTCGCGCAAGTCGTGAAGCAGGTTCTGCCATTCGCTCAACGATGATTCATCGAGCAGCCGCCGATGCGCGGCGTCGGTCCCGAACCAGACTCTTTCAACTCCCATCAACGAACGCACGCGGGCGAACGGAAGTCCGAAGTAGCGCAGCGTCTGCCCGTGACGCGAATGGACGACGTCGATCGCCTCAGGCGCCTCGGCGACGATGCCGCGCGCTTGTTCGCTGAGCGTCGCCGCCGGCACGGAAGGAAAGCGAGTCACTTTCCTGGTCCATAGTTCACGTCTTTCGGGACACGCCAGCGGCGAAAGCGCGCACAGGTCGTCGTCGATAATGAAAAGCTTAATCACCTCCTGCAAACTCTCGCGCAACAACGCAACGCGATAGCACAGAGGTTTGATTAATTCCGCGGAGACAATCAACCAGAGTTGTTCGACGAACGGCGCCTTCGTTCTCTCACGCCTGCGCGTAAACCAGAGCAACGCCGCCGACAAAAACGCGTCGACACTAGATGGATGACTCGGAACCACTGGGCCGGTGACGGCGATCCGTTCTCCGCGCGAACGCAGAAGAATGCGGGCGTAACGTCCAGGCTGGCCCGGTCTCGTGCCGGGGCTCAACGCGGATCGTTCAATTGTCGTCTTCGCTTGCCAGTCGCACGCGAGTTGAGCGATGCGATCGCAACGGACCTGCCGCGCGACGCGAATCGTCGCCGCGATCGCCGACGCTGGAGCACGCGGCACTAGTTCAATCAACGGCTGCTCGGCGCCCATCCTTCGCGACGCGTGCAACACGAGCGTCTGTCCGTTCCAATGGCAGTCGAGAACACGCCACGTCCGGCTGCCTTTTTCAGTCCAGCA
>DASRIM010000268.1:0-4725 GCA_035649995.1 Pyrinomonadaceae bacterium
CCTGGCGGCGGCGCTGCTCGGGCCAACGATTGGCAGGCCTTTTGCCTCAAACAAGTCAACGATCCCCGACGTCAACGGCGCCTCGGGTCCAACGAAAGTAAGGTCTATGTTTTCCGACTCCGCAAATTGGGCCAAAGCCGCATGATCGTTGACGGACATATCTACGTTTTGGGCCAACCGGGCAATGCCCGCGTTACCCGGCGCGCAATAAAGTTCAACTGGTGTGGGCGAAGTATTGCGGAGGGCCCAGACGATGGCGTGCTCCCGACCACCGGATCCGATTATTAATATTCTGCTCATGATTTGCGGGCGGATGCTGCCACCCGCGAAGAAAGAATGTCAAGACGCCTGATTTACGCAGGATTTACCTTGACACAATTTCGTCATAGTTATATACAAATGCCCCAATGGCGGCCCGTGCGGCTGGATAATCTTTACCTCAACTGGTGGACAACCGAAGAGCGTCCCTTCTCTAGAACGTTGTTCTTTATTCGCCCGCCGGAACAGGTGTTTTATGCAAACGACCCAGGGAGTAGAACATGGCAACTACGGAAGCGGCTCACGCGTTGGAAACGTCTCCACAGAGCGAATATCAGGATCGGCCAATCAGATGCGTCGACTGTAACGAAGACTTCATCTGGACCGCCGGCGAGCAGGTGTTCTTCCACGATAAAGGTTTGAAAAACGAGCCCAAGCGTTGCAAGCCTTGCAAGCAGGCCAAGAACGAACGACTCGCGGCAATCGCGGCGGCCCAATCCTCGGGAGTTCGACAACGCATCGAAGTCTCAGTGCAGTGCGCTCAATGCGGACAACAAACTACCGTTCCTTTTTATCCTTCGCAGGGACGCCCAGTCTATTGTCGTTCGTGCTTTCTTGCGGGCCGAACCGCAACTGCTGACTCAGCTCAAGTATAAAACTCTCCTCAGTGAGCGTTTCGCGGCCGCTAGTGAAAGGCCCGCAACACGTCCGCCCCTTCTTATCATCAGCCCCCGACATGAACGATAGGACGTCTGTTCGAATCCTTCTCTGCTTTGCGTAACACTTCGTGCGTCACAGGCGCCGTGTCACCCTCGCCAAACGCGATGTACTTCAACAAGTAAGAGATCGGATTGCCTTCGCTCCAACCGAAGTACACGTGCGGCAGCTTGCCCATCTCATCTCGCAGATACAAAAGAAAAGCCGCAATCGCATTCGGCACCGCTGGCGACTCGGTTCTGAGTATTCGATAACCGTCGACCGTTTCGCCGCGAATCGCGAGTGTTCCAGCGAACTCTGAAGCATCACCGGGCGTCACTTCGAAAAACAATATCGGCTCGCCGGCGGGAATGTGATTGCTCGTGCGCTTCTCGTGTTCCTTCAGCGCGTACTCGTCGGCGTCGCCTTTGTCGCGTCGATTAGTGATGATGCGAATGGTTCCCTTCGCTGCGTCCTTGATGAACTGCCGCGCCTTGTCGTCGAGCTCGATTCGTTGAACGCGCAATTCAGTGGACCGATATACTCGCGAAAACAACGAAGCGAGAATGATCGTCAGGATGAAGAACGACGCGATCTTGATTCCTTCGGGGCGCTCGTGAATATTCTGAATCGTCGTGTAGACGAAGACCAGCGCGATGATCAGGTAAACATGCCAGTTTCCACCTCGCCTGCGTGATGCAAGCGTGACGGCGATTGCCGCGGACGTCATCAAAACCAGCACGCCGGTCGCATACGCGCCGCCCTGCGCGTCGACGTCCGCGCGGAAAATGATCGTAACGGCGAGAGCGATCAAAGTGATCACGATCACCAACGGCCGTGCAGCCTTGGCCCATTCCGGCGCCATGCCGTAACGCGGCAGATAACGGGGCACGATACTCAGCAAGCCGGCCATCGCCGAAGCGCCCGCAAACCACAAAATAAATATCGTGCTGAGATCGTAGACAGTGCCAAAGATATCGCCGAAGAAGTGGTGGGCCAGGTAAGCGATCGCCCGGCCATTCGCCTCGCCACCTTCGAGAAACTCATGCGGCGGTATCAGCGTCGCTGTCACGAAACTGCTCGTAATCAACATCACGCTCATGATCAGCGCCGCTGAGCGAAGCAGCTTCTTCGTATTTTTGATGCGTCCGCGAAGCAGTTGTTGGATTCGCCCTGCCTGCGGCTCGCCTGCCCTCGTTGAGTGAATGTTGCCCCAGTCTTGTTCCGTCAGTTCGCTGTCGCCCTTCACCAGCGGCATGACGGCGACACCAGTTTCAAATCCGGAAAGTCCCAACGCCAGTCTGGGAAACAGCATCAACGAGACGCCGACGATGCGCCAGGCATTTCCGTTTACCCGCGGATGTGAAAACAGTGCCTGTTTCCACTCGGGAAAGTGAAACGGGTGCGTGGCGAGCTCGTACAACCCGTAAGCGATGACGACGGTGTTCAGCAACAGGTAAATGCCGACGAGCGCGACGGCGATACCGATCGCTTCTTTGAAACCTTTGAGAAAGATCACGCCGAGCACCGCGATCAATCCTAGCGTCACGCCGATCTGGTGCTTCAACAGATCAGGCGTGAACGGGTTCTCGATGATGTGCGCGGTGGCGTCAGCGGCGGAGAGTGTGATCGTGATAATGAAGTCTGTGGCGACGAACCCGAGCAGCACCAGCACGAACAACTTGCCTTTCCAACGCGACAGCAAGTGTTCCAACATCGAGATCGAGCCTTCGCCGTGCGGGCTCTCCTCGGCGACGCGGTTGTAGATCGGCAATGCTCCGAATAGGGTCAGCAGCACGAGAACGAGAGTCGCAACGGGTGAAAGCTGTTGTACGGCGAGAAAGGCAATGCCCGGTTGGTAACCGAGGGTCGAGAAGTAATCGACTCCGGTCAAACACATGACTTGCCACCAGGGATGTTGCTTATGTGGTGTAGGGTGGACCGTCTCTTTTTCAGCGGCAGCGCCTCTGAATAACCAAAGCTTGAAACGACGTCCGGCAGTCCGGTTCATTAAACGGTTGAGCATATTCTGACGGCCCGGATAAAACCGGGCGCGCACAAAATGCAAAGGCGCGGGGCAATAGCCCCGCGCCCGGAATGATCGCGGCACTGCCCTTCCCTTTGGCCTACGAGGTTAGCTGTCGGACTCGAACTGGAAGTGTTCGTCGCCGAGCAAGACTGCTCGACGATTCGCCCCATGTTTCACCTGAATGAACGTTCCATTCGGATGAACTTTGGTTCCCCCGTGTTGCGCAGCGGTGCATCGCTCGCAACCTCGGCAGACATTTGATTTTCAAACAAACTCGTTGTGATGTTACTCCTCGTGTTACCGAGAATCAACACACAATTAAATCAGCCGCCAACGTGTACGATGGGTCGTTGGTCCGGATCCTTTTCCGCCTGGCGCAGCACCTCGTGCGTGACCGGCGCCGTGTCGCCTTCGCCGAACGCGATGTACTTCAACAAGTACGAAACGGGATTGCCTTCGCTCCAACCGAAGTAGACGTGCGGCAGTTTCCCCGTCTCGTTGCGTAGAAAAAGAAGAAACGCCGCAATCGCGTTCGGCACCGCCGGCGACTCCGTTCGCAGGATCTGAAACCCGTCGACAGTCTCGCCCCGGATCTTCAAGACTCCCGAAAACTCCGACGCATCACCAGGCGTGACTTCGAAAAACAGTATCGGTTCGTCCGGCGGTATGTGATTGTCGAGCCGTTTCTCTTTCTCCTTGAACTTGTACTCCTCCGCGTCACCGCGATCGATTCGATTCGTGATGATGCGAACTGTACCCTTCGCCGCGCGGCGAATAAACTCGCGCGCCGCGTCGTCGAGCTCGATGCGATCGACGCGCAATTCAGTCGAGCGCCACACGCGCGAAAATAATGAGCTGACGACAATAGCAACAATGAAGATCGTCGCGATCTTGATTCCCTCCGGCTGCTCGATGACATTTACGATTGTCGTGTAGACAAACACCAGCGAGATCGCCATGAACGCCCACTGCACGCGCTCGCCACGCCGCCGCGCGGAAAGCGTCACCGCGATCGCCGCCGAAGTCATCAACGCGAGAACACCCGTCGCGTAAGCGCCGCCCTGCGCGTCGACGTCGGCTTTGAATAGGATCGTGACGACAAAACAGATCAGCGTAAACACTACCACCAGCGGACGAACTGCGCGCGCCCATTCCGGCGCCATTCCGTATCGCGGCAGATAACGCGGCACGATGTTGAGCAGACCCGCAAGCGCCGACGATCCGGCGAACCAGAGTATCGAGATCGTGCTCAGGTCGTAGATTGTTCCGAACACATCACCAAGATAAAGGTGGGCCAGGTACGCGAGAGCGCGCCCATTTGCGCTCCCTGCTTCCTGAGTGTCAGTCTCGGGTCGAAACTCGGCGGGCGGAATCAACATCGTGGTCACGATGCTGCTCGCAAAAAGAAGGAAACTCATGATCAACGCCGCTGACGTGAGTAACTTGCGCGCGTTGTGAATGCGGCCTGCGATTTCATGCGGCGATTCCGATCCGCGCGCGACGTGCGCGGCCGCCGCCAACTCTTCCTTGTCCGGCTCGCCATCGCCCTTGACGAGCGGCATCACCACCACGCCGGTTTCAAAACCCGAAAGCCCCAGCGCAAGCTGGGGAAAGAGGTAGAGTGCCGTACCGATCATGAAAAACGGATTTCCGTACGTGCCGAAAAGCAGTCGTTGCCAGTCCCAAAACACCGTTGGATGAGTCGCAATGGCGTAAAAACCGACTGCAACCACTGTGATGTT
>DASRIM010000269.1:0-5791 GCA_035649995.1 Pyrinomonadaceae bacterium
AACGCCGAGCCATTTGTCGCTGATCAAGGAAGCAGACAACCGGCAGACGAGCGTGAAGCGGTTGATCGTGGGCGGCGAAGCGCTGGGGACGGAACTGGCGCGTCAGGTTTATGAGAGTTTCGGCGGACAGGTGGAGATCTACAACGAGTATGGACCAACGGAAGCGACCGTCGGCTGCATGATCTATCGCTTCGACGCCGAGCGCGACACGCGTGAAGCGGTGCCCATCGGCCGGCCTGCGGCGAACGCGCAGATCTATGTTCTCGACAAGTGGCTGCAACCGGCGGCGGTGAATGTCACGGGTGAGTTGTACATCGCGGGCGATGGTTTGGCGCGCGGTTATCTCAAGCGCGCAGAGTTGACTGCGGAACGTTTCATTCCGAATCCGTTTATTCCGGGCGCGCGAATGTACAAGACCGGCGATCTGTGCCGCCGATTGCCGTCGGGCGAACTCGAATACCTGGGACGCCAGGACGAGCAGATCAAGTTCCACGGCTATCGCATCGAGTTGAATGAGATTCAGTGGGCGCTGAAGAAGCATCCGCAAGTCAGGGATTGCGTCGCGCTAGTGACCAAGGACAAGCACGGACACGACGTGCTGGTGGCCTACTACGTTTCGCGTCAGGAACTGGAAGTGGCGGAGTTGCGCGCGCACCTCGCGCCGATTCTGATTGAAGAGACGATCCCGAACGTCTTCGTGCACCTGCGGAAACTTCCGCTCACGCTCAACGGCAAAGTCAATCACGCAGCCTTGCCTTCGCTTGAAGAGGCGAAGCAGCGGTTCCGGCCCGGCTCTGTTCCTGCGCGCACACCTCAGGAGGAGATTCTCGTCGGCATCTGGACGGAAGTGTTGGGCGTAGAACGCCTTGGCATTTACGACAACTTCTTCGAGCTCGGCGGTCATTCTATGCTGGCAACGCAGGTAATCTCCCGCGTGCGTCAGACTCTGAACGTCGAGTTGCCGCTGCGCGCGGTGTTCGAGTCACAGACAATTGCTGCATTGAGTGAAAAGGTTGACGCGGCGGCCAACGCCGAACGTAACGCGAGTCTAACTCCAATCGAGCGCGTGGACCGCCATCGCGATCTGCCGCTTTCATTCGCGCAGCAGCGTCTGTGGTTCCTGGATCAATTGAATCCTAATAGTGCCGCCTACAATATTCCCGCCGTCCTGCGCCTGAAAGGACCAATCAGTATCGGGGCCTTGAACCAGACTTTAGGCGAAATCATTCGGCGGCACGAAAGCCTCCGCACGACCTTTAAGATGGTGAACGGCCAGCCCGTACAAGTGATTAACGAGCCTCGTATCGTTAACTTGGCGGCGATCGATCTCAGCGCGCTCGATGAACAGGAGCGCGCCGCGCAAACTGAACACTTAATTCGCCAACACATCCAGCAGCCGTTCGATCTCTCAAGCGATCTGATGTTAAGGCCTGGTTTGCTCCGTCTGAGAGAAGACGAACACATTCTGTTCATGACGATGCATCACATCGTCAGCGACGGATGGTCCACGAGCATCCTGATGCGTGAAATGGCGACTCTATACGCCGGCTACCTCGCAGGTGAAGAGCCGCCGCTCACAGAGTTGCCGATTCAATATGTCGACTTCGCGAATTGGCAGCGTGAGTGGCTGCAAGGCGAGGTTCTTGAAAAGCAGTTGGCCTACTGGCAAAAGCAGTTGGCCGGTGCGCCGCCGACGATCAACCTGCCGACGGATCGACCGCGTCCGTCTTTCCAGACCTTCGAGAGCGATGCGATCACGTTCGAGTTATCCGAATCGCTCAGCAAGGCGCTGAAGGCATTGTCTCAGCAAGAGGGTGTAACCCTTTTCATGACCTTGATAGCGGCCTATAACACACTCCTCTACCGGTACACTGCACAGGAAGATATTCTCGTCGGCACCGGTATCGCGAACCGCAACCGCACCGAGATCGAAGGTCTCATCGGTTTCTTCGTGAACATGCTCGTCATGCGCACGGACCTGAGCGGCAATCCGAGTTTTGCCGAATTGCTCCGCCGAGTCCGCGAGATGGCCTTTGGCGCCTATGCTCATCAGGATCTACCGTTCGAGAAACTGGTTGAGGAACTTCAGCCAGAGCGCGACCTGAGTCACACACCGTTCTTCCAGGTGACTTTCGTGCTCCAGAACGTCTCCCCGGACGAACTGACGTTGCAGGGACTAGAGGCGAGTCATGTGGACTTCAAGACTGGCGCCGGCAAATTCGATCTGGTCCTTGCGATGACCGATGCGGCTAGGGGAATAACTGGAACGCTCGAGTACAACACGAATCTCTTCGACCGTGCGACCATCGAGCGAATGCTTGGGCACTTCCAAACGCTGCTCGAAAGAATCGCCGCCGATCCGCAGCAGAAGATCGGCGATGTATCGATCCTGAGCGAACCGGAGCAGCGGCGCTTGCTCGCCGAGTGGAACGACACTCGGGCGGAGTTTCCTGCCGAGGTCTGCGCTCATCAACTCTTCGAACAACAGGCCGCTATCCGTCCCGAACACCCGGCAGTCGTTCACGCTGACGAGACGGTAAGTTATGCAGAGTTGAACAAACGGGCGAACCAGTTGGCCCATCATCTGCGATCTCTCGGCGTCGGCCCGGAATCGCGGGTCGGCATCTGTTTGGAACGTTCGACGGAGATGATTACGGCCGTACTCGCCGTGATGAAAGCGGGAGGCGCTTACGTCCCGTTGGATCCGCAGTACCCGCGAACGCGTCTCGAACACATGTTGAACGACTCGCGCGCGAAGGTGCTGCTCACACAGCAACGTCTGCTGGAGACGCTTCCCGAACACGACACTCGAGTCGTCTGTGTCGACACGGAATGGGAGACCATTACGCGCCGGGAGACGGCGAATCCGTCGAGTGGCGTGACCGCCGGGAACCTCGCCTACATCATTTACACGTCCGGCTCGACGGGAAAACCGAAAGGCGCGTTGGTGCAGCACAGAGGTTTGTGCAACCTCACCGAAGCGCAACTCAGAGCGTTCGACCTCGGTCCCGACGCACGAACGCTGCAATTCGCTTCGTTGAGTTTCGACGCCTCGATCTTCGAGATCGTTATGGCGTGGAGAAGCGGAGCGACGCTCTATCTGACTTCGGACGAGACGGCCCTTCCGGGCGCAGCGCTCGCACAGTTGTTGCGCGACGGCGGCGTAACGCACGTGACTCTGCCGCCTTCCGTGCTCGCCGTCATGCCCGAAGAACCGCTTCCGTCTCTGCGAACGATCATCGTGGCAGGCGAGGCGTGTCCGGCCGAGTTGGTCCAGCGATGGGCCACAGGCCGCCGTTTCTTCAACGCCTATGGTCCAACAGAAACAACCGTCTGGGCCACAGTCACCCAATGCCAGCCCGACGGCCGCCAGCCAACTATCGGCCGTCCGATTATCAATGCCCAAATTTTTGTGCTCGATGCCAACCTCCAACCGGTCCCGGTCGGTGTTCCCGGCGAACTGCACATCGGCGGCGTTGGTCTGGCAAGAGGCTACGTGAATTGTCCTGATTTGACTGCGGAGCGCTTCGTTCCGAATGCGTTTTCGAACGAGTCGGGCGCGCGTCTGTACAAGACCGGCGACCTCGCGCGTGTCCTGCCGAACGGGGAAATCGATTATCTCGGCCGCATCGATCACCAGGTGAAGGTGCGCGGTTTCCGAATCGAACTGGGAGAGATCGAAGCCGTCACGGCCCAGTATCCGGGCGTCCGTGAAGTAGTCGTGTTGGCGAGAAGTACTGCGCCTGGCGAGGCCCGCCTCGTTGCGTACCTCGTTCCCGAAAAGGACACAGCGGTGGAAGTCAACGCGCTGCGGCAACATCTGGGCGAGCGGCTGCCTGAATACATGGTGCCGGCCTCGTTCGTCATCCTCGAAGCTCTGCCTCTGACCTCCAACGGCAAGGTTGACCGGCGCGCTCTATCTCAGTTGACTGCGGTCAATCAGCAGTTGGATTCGGAGTACGTTGCGCCGCGAAACGAAACCGAGCAAGCGATCGTGGCCATCTGGCAGGAAGCGCTCCAGATTGAAAAGGTCGGCATTGACGACAACTTCTTCGATCTCGGCGGGCACTCTTTGTTGATGGTCTCGGTCCATAACAAGCTCAAGGAACGTTTCAAGAAAGACTTGCCGATCGCGGATCTGTTCAAGCATCCGACTGTACGCCGCTTAACGGCCTGCTTGAACGAAGAAGTCAAACAAACCTCAGCGCAAAGCATTCGCGATCGCGCGAAGAAGCAGAAACAAGCCGCGATGAGCAAGCGGCTGATGAAGAAAAATGGCTACGGAAAAAACGTCGTTACCCAACCCGAAAGTGCTCGCACCTAGCGTCGCCGGCGTCTCCCCGCAAATCGTCAACCAGCAAACATCGTTGCCCGGGCACCTCGTGAGGCTGCCCGGCACGAATTGGGCGGTGTGGCGTTGGATCGTTCTGCGAGGCGCGGGTTTTCCCGCGAACGAGGTGTTCAAGCTCGCGGCGCCGGAGTGCGCGGAAGCGGCAGACGCCATGCTCGAAGCTGAAGCCGAACTGGAAGCGGTGCGCGAGCAGATGTTGGAAGCGATCAGGAGCGAGTTTGCCTGCGACAACGGCCGGCGAGACGAGTCACTCGTAAGGGCGTTGCGGCGTTTGAAGAAGGGGAACTTCCCGAAAGAGCTCGAAGGCCGCGCCGAGTTTGAATCGATGCTGACCGCCATGCATGAGTCGACGTCGGAACTGGAAACGAAGCGCGCGGAGTTCCGCGGGCTGTTCAAGTCGGCTACGGATCGGGTTTCGAAAACAATGCTGGAGATCGGTGGGTCAGATCGTTTTCGTGAAGCGATTCTGTGGCAGAACCGAAACGCGATTCATGCGGGCGTCGACGCGCTGTTGCGCATGTCTACCGATACGAATGAGCGTGGTTCTTACCGAAAGCGGCGCGAAGAACTGATTGCCAACTACCTCCAGCGTTACTGTTTGAAGAACGACACGATCGGCTTTTTCGGCCCGGTCGGCTGGGCGCAATTCGTTCCTGACGGCAACCCGTTCGAAGCGAATCCAGGAAACGATCTACTCGCTGCGCGGCGCGTCTATTTTGAAGTTTGGGGCCTGGACGTGTTGGCGGAAACGCTCACCAACGATGAACGCTTTCGCCCCTGGATCGTGCCGCGCCGAATGTCGTTCGCATGGGTCGAAAACACGACCCTGCACGCATGGCCCAAAGAACCGATCACGCTCGACGCCGCGGAGGTCGCTCTGTTCAACTCCTGCGATGGCAAACGGACCGCAAAAGAGATCGCCCGCGCGCTGACGGCAAACGAAGGGGCCGCGTTTCGCGATGAAGAGCAGGTTTTTGAGAGCCTGCGACGGCTCGAGACGCTGGGTGTCATCACGTGGAAGCTTGAAGCTCGCGTTGCGCCGTATCCGGAAGAATCGTTGCGAGAGCAGTTTGCGCTGATCGATGAGCCGCTTTTGCGGTCGGAAGCAGAAAGCAAGCTGGCGCAACTGGAAGCGGGCCGCATGCTGGTCGCGCAAGCGGCGGGCGATCCGCGACAGTTGGACCACGCGTTGAGCCAATTGGAAGAAACGTTCACGGCGTTGACGGGGGCGCCGGCGACGCGAGCAGCGGGACGCACTTATGCCGGACGCACGCTGGTCTATGAAGACTGCCGGCGCGACCTGGAAGTGAAAGTCGGACCGTCGACAACGGCGGCGTTGGGAGAGCCGCTGAGTCTGTTGCTGGAAAGCGCCAGGTGGCTGACGCACGTCGTCGCCGAAAAATATCGGCAGGCGTTCGAGAAGCTCTTTAGCACGATGAC
>DASRIM010000270.1:0-2204 GCA_035649995.1 Pyrinomonadaceae bacterium
TCAATCTCACACACTGACTCCAACACGCGAAAGCTCCGTGTCGGCGCGTTGAAGAGCGTAACGAACGCCTGCGAGAGAATGTGTTGCCCGGTGTGTTGTTGGATGTGATCGAGACGCCGCGGCCAGTCGACACGCCCGCGAACGATCGCATCTCGCGGCGGCGCAACGCCTTGCACCACATGAAGCACGCCCCGATCGCCGTCGTCGATACACTCCACCACACGCAGACCATCAAGCGTCCCCGTATCGCTCGGTTGCCCTCCACCAGTCGGATAGAACGCGGTGCGATTCAGAAGCACGGCGGTCCAACCACTGACGCGCTCAGTAACATCCACGACACGAGCTTCAAACTCGATCAGATGCGAATCCGCGTAATAGAGACGTTCGGTTACAGCCATTTATCCAGTAAGATAGTCCGCCCATGCACACTTGTCCACGCAAATTCCTAATCGCAATCGCGGTCGTAATTACCCTGAGCAGCGTCGCTGCCGCACAGGAATCGCCGCTAAAGTCAATCACCTACAACTTGTCCATGTCGCGGCCCACGTCGCACCTTTTCGAAGTCGCGATCGCGGTGGAACTGCCGGCTGAACAAACGAACAAGCCGCTACAGTTTCAGATGGCAAAGTGGTCGCCGGGACGTTACGCGGTATTCGATTTTGCGAAAAACGTTCAGGAGTTTCGCGCAAACGGCCACGTGACACGCGTCGACGATCAAACGTGGAGCGTCGCGCCAAATGGCGCCAACAAGCTCACGGTCTCATATAAAGTCTTCGGCAACGATCTGTCCGGCACGTTTTCTCAACTGGACGAGCGACACGCCAACTACAACGGCGCGTCGATCTTCATGTACGTCGTGGGCCATAAACCCGATCCGGTGAAGTTGACGATCAATCCTCCCAGCAGTTGGAAGATCGTCAACGGCCGCACCGATCGCCCCGGCCAAACCGAGTGGGAGTTTCCAAACTGGGACGTGATGATCGATACGCCGACTGAGATCGCTCCCGACTGGACGCAAGACAGTTTCGAAGTTGACGGCAAGAAGTATCACGTGGTGGTCCATTCGTTCGGCGCGGAAGGCGGAAAGCGTCGGGCGCTGGTTAAAGACATCGAAAGAATCGTGCGTGCGGAAGTCGCGATGTGGGGCGCGCCTGAGTTCAGCGAATACACTTTTTTGATTCACTTCGCCGCCGACGATCATTCAGGCGATGGCATGGAGCACCTGACGTCGACGCAGATCATCGAACCCGGCGCGCTCAGCGAGACCGGCGTCTACGAAGATACGCTGGGCACTGTCGCGCACGAGTTTTTCCACGTCTGGAACGTCAAGCGACTGCGACCGGAAGAGCTTGGACCATGGGACTTCACGCGGCCTTTGCGCACGCGCGGGCTCTGGGTCGCCGAAGGTTTCACGAACTACTACGGCCACTTGATGCTGCGCCGCGCCGGTGTCTGGAGCGACAAGAAATTCCTCGATCGCGAAGCGCAAACAATCTCGCGCATAGAAAGCGCCCAGGGCAGCCGTTTGATGAGCGCGGAAGAGTCGTCACTGTCCGCGCCGTTCCTCGACGACGCACCGCACGCGCAATTGACCAACCTGGGAAACACGTCCATCAGCTATTACCCGAAGGGCGAGCTCATCGGTATGGTGATGGACCTGCTGGTCCGTGGCCGCACGAAAGGCAGGTTGTCGCTCGACGACGTGATGCGACAGATGTACGACGAGTTTTATTTGAAGAGCCCGAACAGCAGTTACTACCTGCGCGGGCGAGGTTATCAGACGGAAGATCTCGAGCGCATCGTTTCGCAGCTTTCAAAAACGGACTTCACCGATTTTTTCAAACGCTACGTGCGCAGCGTTGAAGTGTTGCCGTACGACGAAGCGCTCAGCTACGCCGGGCTGCGATTGATCAAAACACAGTCGAGGGAACCATTCGACGCGGGATTGTCGATCGAATTTGAGGAAGGGACCGCGATCATCGAAAACGTCCGCAACGGTTCGCCGGCGGAAGAGGCAGGCCTGCAAGCTGACGACGAAATCGTTTCGTTAGCCGGCAGAGAGGTCACTAAACAGTGGCTGAAGACGCTGGCGCGCTACAAGTCAGGCGATTCCGTGCCGATCACCGTCAAACGCGATCGCAGAACGATCAAGACGAACCTTGTGTTGCGCGAGCCGGAAAGATTCGACTATCGAATTGAAGACA
>DASRIM010000271.1:0-3214 GCA_035649995.1 Pyrinomonadaceae bacterium
ATGGGCGACGCCGGGCCGGCGGGGCAGTTCGTGGCCGGCGGCACTGACCTGTATCCGAATATGAAGCGGCGGCAGCAGATGCCGAAGACGGTCATTTCCGTGATGCGGCTGAGCGAGTTGAATCAGATCACGGGTGATGGACCAGGCGGGTTGAGAATCGGCGCGTCCGTGACGCTAACTGAGATTTGTGAGAACCCGGTGATCAATCGTGATTACCCGGTTGTAGCTAAGGCCGCGCGAACCATTTCAACTCCCATTCTCCGCAACATGGGAACGATCGGCGGCAACCTCCTGCTCGACACTCGCTGCAACTACTACGATCAAAACTACGAGTGGCGCAAAGGCATCAACTTCTGTCTCAAGAAAGACGGCGACATCTGCTGGGTCGCGCCCGGCAGCACGAAATGCTGGGCGGTCCAATCGTCGGATCTCGTTCCGGTGATGGTCGCAATCGGCGCGAAACTTCGGTTCGTTTCCACTCTCGGCGAACGCTTGATCGACGCCGCCGGTCTGTACAACGACGACGGCATCGAATACCTCCGCAAACGTCCTGACGAACTGCTCCTCGATATCCAACTTCCACCGACCAACGGCTGGCGTGCCTCGTATCAAAAACTCCGACGCCGCGGTGCGTTCGACTTTCCGGTCCTCGGAGTTGCAGCCTGGGTCAAGAATGACGGCCACGTAGTAACGGACGCGAAAGTCGTTCTCGGCGCGATCGCGCCTTCGCCGATCGAGATCAAAGAAGCAGCAGCGGCTTTGCAGGGGCAACCTCTCGACGAAGACCGCATACAAGCCGCAGCCGAGGCCGCCTACGTCAAAGCGCGTCCACTCGACAACACCGACTTCGTTTATCAGTGGCGTAAACAGATGGCGCGGCAGTACACCCTGCGCGCCCTGCGCGACCTCCAACTGTGAAAGATGTAGCAGCAATTCTCCTGGCGGCTGGGCAATCACGCCGCATGGGCGCTTTCAAACCGCTGCTTCCCTTTGGCAATAAGACCGTCATCGAATGCTGCATCGACTATCTGCGTGAAGGCGGTATCGAAACAATCGTCGCCGTACTCGGCCATCGCGCAAACGAGATCCGTGCTTTGACCAAAAGCATGACGATCGCAATTAACCCCGATCCGACCAGCGAGATGGGTGCATCGATTGCCGCCGGAGTTCGCGTATTGAGCGACGATGTGAAGTGCGTGCTTATCGCGCTCGTCGATCACCCCGCAGTCCCCGCGACCGTGGTTTCGAACCTCATCGAAGAATGGAAAAAGGGCGAGCGAATCGTCATTCCAACCTGGCAGAATCGCGGCGGTCATCCAGTCCTGGTCGATCTCGCCTTTAAAAACGACCTCCTGAACCTCGACCGCGCCGGCGGCCTGCGCGAGTTAATCAAAAAACATGGCGCCAAACGGCTGCCGGTAGACTCGCCGTTCATTGCTCGCGACATGGATACGTGGGATGATTACCGTGCCTTGTACGAAGAGGCCATTGGACACCCACCACCCAACGAAAGCCCTGAGGGACTCATCTAAAGCACTAGTCGGACACGTAAAGTTGCGGGTCTGGCGAAGGAGAAAAGATGGTTCTTAAGCACCAAAAATGGCTCCTGGCGAGCCTGGTCGCGATGCTGCTCTCAACGGCCGCAATCGCGCAAACCCGCGTGGACTTTTCGCTGCGCTCCGTCGACGGGCAGACGGTGACGTCTGAGAGCCTGCGCGGCGAAGTCGTGGTGCTGGCGTTCGGAGCTTCGTGGCTGCCGTTGTCTAAAACCCAACTCCAGGGCGTCAGAAAACTGGCCGACGAGTACAGCAATCGCGGCGTTGTCGTTTACTGGGTCAGCACCGAGTCGGCGGATCCGAAGTCGAAGAATTTCGCGAGCGACGACCAGCTCAAATCCTTCGCGCAGAAGTACGGTTTGAAAGTGACAGTGCTCAGAGATCCCGACGCTGCGACGTCGAAGAAGTTTGGGGTGGACCAACTTCCGTCGATCGTGATTCTCGACAAGCAAGGCAACATCTCGGGGGCTCCGATCGGCGGCCTCGATCCCGGCGGCAACCTCGCGACGCAACTGGCGCCGCGGCTCGACAAGCTGCTCTAATCTCTCCCGATGACACATAAACTGATCAATCCCCGGGCGCTCGGGGCGCCCAGCGGCTACTCAAACGGACTGCTTACCGAGAGCAGTGGTAAACTGCTCTTCATCGCCGGACAGATCGCCTGGAACCAGGAACATCAGATCGTCAGCGACGACTTCGTCGAACAGTTCGATAAGGCGCTCGAAAACGTGATGACTGTCGTCGGCGAAGCCGGCGGCAAGGCGTCCGACGTCGCGCGGCTGATTGTTTACGTGACTGACAAGCAGGCCTACGTCGCACGCACGCGTGAAGTCGGCGAGCGCTATCGCAAGCACATGGGCAAACACTTTCCGGCGATGGTGCTGGTCCAGGTCGCGGGTTTGTTGGACGACGCGGCGAAGGTCGAGATCGAAGGTATCGCAGTACTGTAAAATCCGTGCTTCCGTACAAGGAAGAACACACGGATTGATAAGTATGAAGCAGCCGACCAGTTTTCTTTACGAACTAGACGAACATGGCGTGGCCACGATCACGCTCAACCGTCCCGACCGTTTGAACGCGCTGACGTTTGAAGTCTATCGTGAGCTGACGGATCTGTTTGCGGAGTTACGCGAGGAGACGTCGGTTCGCGTCGTGGTGATCACCGGCGCCGGAAGAGCGTTCTGCTCCGGCGGCGACGTCTACGACATCATCGGCGAGCTCTTTGGCCGCAACATGGAAGGGCTGCTCGAGTTTACGCGCATGACATGCGAGCTCGTGCAGAACATCCGCGCACTGCCGAAACCGGTGATCGCGAGTCTGAACGGCACGACGGCCGGCGCCGGCGCCTGCATCGCACTCGCTTCCGACATTCGTCTCGCAAGTGAAGGCGCGAAGATCGCGTTTCTGTTCGTGAAGGTTGGTCTATCCGGCGCCGACATGGGCGCGGCTTATCTGCTGCCGCGAGTCGTCGGCCTTGCGAAAGCGACGGAGCTGCTTTACACCGGCGATTTCATCACGGCCGCGGAAGCTGAACGCATCGGCCTGTATAATCGCGTCGTGGGCCCGCACAAACTGGCCCAAGTCACGCGCGAATACGCGCAGCGGCTCGCTCACGGGCCCGCGTTCGCGCTCGCGAAGACGAAAGAGATGCTCAATCG
>DASRIM010000272.1:0-8555 GCA_035649995.1 Pyrinomonadaceae bacterium
GCTCGACGGATTCGGCAAGTATGCGAACGTCATCGTGCTCAAAGGCGAGCAGGTTAAAGTCATCGACCAGGAAGGCACGAGCTTGCCTGACTGTCCGGTGCTGCTCAAGGCGCTGCTCGCTTTCACGGCGGCGGCGACGAACGGACCACAACATTCGTTGAACGTCCTGGTCCAACTGGCCGCTTCGATGCGCGCGCAAGGACACGGCGGGAGTTTGCTCGTCGTGCCGGCGGGTACTGAGCGCTGGCGCGAATCCATAGCGAAACCGATTCTGTACTCCGTCAGCCCGCAATTCTCCGCGTTGGCGAACCTGCTGCGGAAAAAAGTCGACTACGAGGATCGCAGGGAATGGGAAATCGACCTGCGCCGCGCAGTGGACATGATCGGCGGATTGACCGCGGTCGACGGCGCGACGGTGATCAATGATCGGTACGAAGTGCTTGCATTCGGAGCGAAGATCTGGAGACCGGAAGGACGTCCGCCAGTCGAAAAGTGGGTGATCACGGAGCCGATCATCGGCAACCTTCCCGTCGTCGTTCATCCGACGGAGCACGGCGGGACGCGACACCTTTCGGCGGCGCAGTTCGTACACGATCAGCGCGACGCCCTATCGCTGGTCGCTTCGCAGGACGGCAAGTTCACAGTCTTCGCGTGGTCGCCATGTGAAGAGATGGTCCACGCGCATCGCGTCGAGTCGCTGTTAATGTGATGCTGGCGATCATTGTTCTTCTTTTGTTGAGTCCGCAGTTTCAGGACTGGCCGCAATTTCGCGGGCCGACCGGTCAGGGCGTGTCCGAAGAAAAAGGCCTGCCGCTGACGTGGAGCGAGACGAAGAACGTCCGCTGGAAGGTGGCGATTCCCGGACGCGGCTGGTCTTCCCCAGTCGTTCAAGGGGAGCGCATCTGGTTAACGACGGCTACCGAAGAAGGAAAGTCACTTCGCGCCATCGCTGTGGATCTCAACACCGGCGCGATAATTCAGAACGTCGAAGTCTTTCGTCTGAAGTCCGCCAGGTTAGCCAATTCCAAAAACAGCTTTGCATCGCCGACGCCGGTGGTCGAGGGCGATCGCGTCTATCTGCACTTCGGCGCATTCGGGACCGCGTGCATCACGCAGTCCGGCGAGATCGTTTGGAAGACGCGGCTGGAGTACGACAACGGGCAACACGGCACAGGCGGATCGCCCGTGATCTACGAAGATCTCTTAATCGTGAGCTGCGACGGGAATGACGTGCAGTTTGTCGTCGCACTCGACAAAACAACGGGGAAAGTCCGCTGGAAGAAGACGCGCGAGGGTTACCAGGCGTACAGCACGCCGCTTGTCGTGTCGTTGCCTGGCGGCGATCAGGTGATCAGTCCGGGTGCGTTTCGCGCGATTGCTTACGAGCCGCGTACCGGGAAAGAGATCTGGCAGGTGAAGTATGGCGAGGGGTTTTCGAACGTACCGCGCCCGGTTTATGGGCATGGTTTGGTGTTTATCTGCACGGGCTTTCAACAAGCGTCGCTGTTGGCAATCAAGCCCGATGGTCATGGTGATATCACGAAGTCGAAGATCGAATGGCGGCTCGATCGCGGCGTGCCGTTCACGCCTTCGCCGCTTCTCGTCGGCAACGAGTTGTACATGGTCAGCGATAACGGGATCGCCACTTGTGTCGATGCGAAGACGGGACAGGAGCTCTGGCGCGCAAGGCTTGGCGGCAACCACTCGGCTTCGCCGATCTATGCCGACGGAAAGATCTATTTCCTGAGCGAGGAAGGCGAATCGGTCGTGATTGCCCCCGGCCGAGAACTGAAACATCTCGCCACCAATCAACTCGACGGCCCAACTCTCGCGTCGATGGCCGTCTCCTCCGGCTCGCTCTTCATCCGCAGCCAAGCCCACCTTTATCGCATCAGCAACACGAAATAGATCAGGGCGTGAACATGCGGCGGAAGGGGATGCCGGACAGGTTCAGACGCATGGCGCGGCCGTCGATGATTGATTCGAAAGCGATCCAATCAGGCGCTTCGGGATCGCTGAGGCCGAACTTTCCATCAGGGCGCGGGATCAACGGCTGTACTCCATCGGCGTACAATCGGCCGCGGCGATAAACGATTCGCGTGTCGCCGTACCACGGGCTGTCGTTGTAGTAGTGGCCCGCAAAACCTTCCCAGTCCTTGTGCGGTTCGAACGTGCGCGGCCCCGTGTAACGCTCACCCGCATACCAATCCGGACCATAAAACGCTTCCGTCACGACCCGGTTATCACGCGTGAAACCGAGTAGGAAACGATCGAAATCCGGGTGCTTGACGATAAACCGATCGCCGGACGCGCGTTCGAGAGCTATGCGGCGGCCCGCATGGTCCAGGATCAATTTCTCGCCCTCGGCGATCAGCACCAATTTCTTCCCGTCAGGCGCCGTGTACGTCCCTGCATAGTCAACGGCGTTCTTCACCTCGTCAGGCGACGGCGGCGGAGCAGGCGCTTCCGGCAACTTCTTCCCATCAAGCGCCGCGTCGAAGAGCTCGATCGCATACTTCGTCACTGCAACCGGACGATACCCGCGCAGGTTCGCGTTCACTGACGCAAACGCGCCGATACCAGCCGTCACATCCACGTCAAGCGCCGAACTGAAGGCAACCATCCCGCCCGTATGCCGCAAACGCTTGTGTCCTTCAATGTCGCTGACCCATAGACCATACCCGTACGACGCAGGCTCGCCGCGATACGGAGAGTTGATCGCGGGTTTGATAAACGACGAGAAGCCTTCCTCCGAAAGCAGCCGGCCCTTCGGCAACGCGCCGCGATTGAGCAGCATGCGAATGTACTTCGCCATGTCAGACGGCGTGGACGCGATGCTTCCGGCGGCGACGTCAACTTCAATCCACTGCGCCTCAGCCAGCGTTCCGCGCTGCGGAAACGGTTTGCCTTCGGCAAGAGGCCTGTACCCGATAGCCATGTTCTTGCGAATGTCGTTGGTGATCGTCGAGCGGCTCGCGTTCATCCCGAGCGGCACGAGTACACGTTCACGCATCGCGTCGGGAAACGGTCGCTTGTCCACGGCTTCGATCAGAAACCCGAGAATGTTGTAACCGGTGTTGGAATATAGAAAACGCTTGCCGGGCTCGTAAGCGGTCCAGAGCTCGCCGAGCAGAGCGTCGAGCAGCAGCGGCGCACCTGGAAGTCCGGCAGTGTGAGTCAAGAGATGGTGCGTCGTAATCGCGTCAAACTTGCTGTTGATTTTGAGCCACGGCAGATAGGTCGTGACGGGCTTGTTGAAATCGAGTTTTCCTTCCTCTCTCAACTGCAACAGCGCGAGGCCGACAAACGACTTCGACACGGATCCGATCTCGAACATCGTTTCGTTTACAACTCGCAGCCCCGCCTTCGTGTCGGCAAACCCGTACGTCGAGGCACGGATCAGACCGTCGCGATTCGCCAGCGCGAGTGTCATTCCCGGCGCGCCCGTTTCGCGCATGTGGCGCGCGATGTATTCGTCGAGCCGAGTGAACACAGGTTGGACCGCCGCCGATTGCGCTGACGCAACCGAGTTGACAAGCACCGCGCCGGCTTTTCCGGCGATGACGCCGGACGCTGCAAGCACAACCGCAGACTTTGCGCCGTGCGACAAAAACTTACGGCGCGAAAGATTCATCGACATAAACGTTTTCCCTCAGTTTGTGTTTAATCCCAGCGTTTTCGACAACTCGACAAACCTCGCGTCCGATCGCAAGTTCTTGAAAACCGGATCGACCTTGATGAAGGGCAGCCAGTTGAACCGTTCCTCGCGCGATTTTTCGAGCCAGTCAAGCGCGAGCTTTCGATCGTTGAGCCCCGCGTAGACGACGGCTGACTGAAACGGCGAAACATATTGTTGCTTCGACAGTTCCTGCAAACGCGCCAGCACCTTCTCAGCGTCGCTTCTCTTCCCCGCCAACGCCTGCGCGTGTCCGAGCGCCGTCAGCACCGCGACGTTGTCAGGCGCTTTCTTCAGCGCTTGTCGAAACTCCGCGATCGCCTCCTCGAGCGAGCCCTGTTCCTCAAGCACGAGCCCCAACTCGTAGTGCGCGCGCGCAAACTCCCGGTCCATTTCCATCAGCTTCAACGACTCTTTGCGGGCTTCATCGAGACGGCCTGCATAATACAAATTGCGTATCAAGTCTGAATAGATCGTCAACGAAAACGGTTCCAACTCGTGCGCCGTCCGGGCTTGCACGACCGACTCCTCCAAGCGTCCGCTGGCCGCGAGAAAACTCGAATACCATTGATGCGCCGTCGCGTAATTCGGATTCAGCTCAATCGCCCTCTTGAAATGCTGCTCGCCTTCAGCCCACTTCAAGTGATAACGGTACTTAACAAACGCCAGCGCCGTATGCGCTTCGGCAAGGTTTTCGTTGATCGACAACGCACGGTTTGCCGCTGCTTCCGCTTTCGGCATTGAATCATTCGCCGAAGCGACGTTGTAGACGTTCAGCAAAAGATAACAATCGGCGAGACCGGCGTACGCGAGACCGTAATCCTGATCGCGCATGATCGCCTGGCCAAAATAGTCGATGCCCTTTTCGAGACCTTCGACGGTTCGCTTGTTCCAGTTGTAACGCCCCTGAAGGTAAAGCCGGTAAGCCTCCGAATCGGGCGAGTAGTTGCGAGTCAACTGAGAGTGATCGAGCCCGTCGGCGCGCGAGCGCAGCCGCTGAGAAACGTCGCGCGAGATCTGCTGGGGCAAGGCGACGACTTCCGAGACCTTGCGCCCGTAACGCTGTCCCCAGATATGACTATCGTCGCGCACGTCGATCAGCTCGACGCTGATCGCCAGCTCGTCGCCACGTTGGACCACAGTGCCGGACAGTAGCGCGTGTACGCCGAGCTCGCGTCCGATCGTCTTCGGATCAGCTTCACGTCCCTTGTAGTGAAAGACCGTGTTTCTCGACTTCACTTTCAAGTCCGGCATTCGCGAAAGGCTGTCGATGAGACTCTCGGTTATTCCGTCGGAGAGGTATTCAGTGGACGGATCGCTGTTGGTGAACGGAAGCACGGCGAGTGAGTTGATCTGCGTTTCAGCGGCGCCGGCCCCGCTGTCACTCCCGCCATAGAAGGAGCTAAACGCCACCAGTGACAACCCCACAACCAGCACGATAGCGGCGACGGCGGCGATGCGGCTCGGTTTGGTCCAGACGCTGCCGGGCTTGGCCCAACGAACCGGCGAAGTGGTCGCCGTCGCATCGGTCCAGGTGTTTCCGATACTGGAATCGACTTCGATCTCACGCAGCACTTCCTGAAGATCGTTTTGCAGATCTTCAATCCTTTGATAACGATCGTTCGGCTGTTTCGCGAGGGCTTTATCGAGGATGGACTGCAATCGCGGGAGCCAGGGAGAATCGTCGCCGCGGGCCTCGGCAATGGGCTTCGGCATGTGATATACGACGGCGTACCGGACGTCCAGCGCAGTCTTGCCGCGGAAGGGCCACGTGCCGGCGAGCATCTCGTAGAGCAGGACGCCGGTCGAGAAGATGTCCGCGCGATGGTCCACCGGAAGTCCCTGCGCTTGTTCCGGCGCGGCGTAAGTCGAAGTTCCATACGGCACGCCCAATTCCGTGAGTTGCGGATCGCCCGAACTTTCAGTCGCGGGCTCGATCAGTTTCGCGAGACCGAAGTCCAACACCTTGACGTGTCCCGAGCGAGTGACCATGACGTTGCGCGCCTTGATGTCGCGATGAACGATACCGCGCGCATGCGCCGCCGCGAGCGCGCTCGTGACCTGGATCGCGATCGAAAGCGCGCGCCGCAGATCGAGCGGGCGCCCGGCGACCAGTTCACGCACGTTGCGTCCCTCGACGAACTGCATCGCGATAAAGTGAACGTCGTCTACTTTGTGCAGACCAAAGATCGTGCAGATGTTCGGGTGGTCCAGCGATGACGCCAGCTTTGCTTCGCGCTCAAACCGGACGAGGTTTGAAGGGCGCTCCGTCAGATCGGGCGGCAGCACCTTGATCACGGCCGGGCGATCGAGGACTGTATCGATCACGCGATAGACGGTGCCCTGGCCGCCTTCACCGATCTTTTCCATGACGCGATAATGGAGGAGGAGTTGGCCGAGCATAGGTGGAGAACGAACTGACGATTTCGGAGCGGGCGTATTATAGCAACAGTGCGGTCATTGCCATTCCGTAAATTCCGTGTAGTCTGTGATAAAGGAGAACACGCCATGATTGTCCGCCTTTTGGTCCTCGCACTTGTTCTCGCTGTGCCGGCAGTCCAAACAGCCGCGCCGGCGCCGGATCCAGTCTCCACGACGTCGACTTTTTACTCGATCCGGCGCGACTTGCGACGTTGCGCGTCGCCGATGTGCGGCGGCTATTTCATCAAACTCGTCAATCAATCTCGCACACGCTGCGCAAACGGGCGCTCCATGTCCGAGTGTTACGTGGCTACGATTGAATGGAACGGTCAATTACAGCCGGACAACGACGGCGCGCTAGTGCGCGGCAAACTGATCTCGCGTGGTGATCGACGCGGACGCTATGGCGTGCTGGACGCTCGTGAAGTCTGGCTGCCGGCGAGCGGCAATCAAGCTTCGGGAACCTTTTTTCGGGTTCGCGACCGCGGCATTCGCTGTATCGCCGCGCCGTGTGAGACGCATCACGAGGCAAAACTGAACACGAGCGTGAGCCGCAACGTTGCGGGCGTCGATCTCGCGGGTGCGAACGCGTCTGAGAACGCTGTAAGCGACGCACTCACGGCGATGACCGGGCCCGACGGCATGCTCGTCAGTGGCTCGCACGAACCGGTGACTGGTCCAGCCGGACGATCGCAGACGTTGAAAGCGACGCAGTTCTACCTGCGCGCGAAAGCGTCAGGCTCCCCTTCTTCGGGAAATCAAAAGCCGCCGGGAAACAAGAAGCCGTGTTTCAAGACGGGCTGTTCGCGTCAGGTGTGTGCTGATGAAGAAGTGGTGACGACGTGCGAGTATCGCGCGGAGTACGAATGTTACAAGCGCGCCAGGTGCGAGCGGCAAGCGAGCGGCGAGTGCGGTTTCACAGATACTCCCGAACTCCGCACGTGTCTCAAGCGTAACTAACCCGACGAAACAAACATGACCCCCGCCGAAGCTTGTCAAAACTGCGACACAGTCCTGCTGGGCGTACACTGCCATGAGTGCGGCCAGAAGAAGATCAACCCGAACGAGTTTTCACTGAAGCGCTTTCTCGCGCGAGTTGTCAACGACTTCACCGATCTCGAGTCAAACAAGATCCTGAAGACCTTGTCGGCAATGGTCACGCGTCCGGGGTTGCTTATCACCGAGTATCTTGCCGGCCGCCGAGGCGGTTACATCGGACCGGTCAAACTCTATCTGACGTTCAGCGCGTTGTACTTTCTCTTTGCGTGGGGCACGTTGGCGGAAGTTCGAGGCGGCGCGACGACTCGCACTGCAAGCATGCCGATGGTCGTCGCCGTGGCGCGCAAGCGAAATGTCGAACCTATCGTGCTGGCGGAGAAGGTCCACCAAAGAGCCGAGAAATACGCGACGGCGTTCAGGTTCTTCAGCGTTCTGATTTCAGGGACGTTTCTGGCGGCGCTTTATTTCAGAATGAAAAAGTACTACGTCGAGCATCTCGTGTTCTCGCTCTACTACTACTCGTTCGACTTCTTCTGCAAAAGTGTTTTTGCGCTCGTGTTTATCGTGACAGCAGCGATTGGATTGAAACTCCCGTCCGCGGCGTTGAACGTCTTCTATCCGATCTCGTTGTTCTATATTGCTTTCGCGTTGAAGCGAGTCTACAAGCAGAAATGGCCCATAACCGCGGTGAAGTCCGTGGTGCTTTGGTTGTGTGAGACGTTGCTGTTTATGGGCGCAATGATGGCCGGCTTCATCCTCGCACTCGTGTTTATTTAGCTATCGCGTCTCGGTGGTCTTCGCGACGATCTTAACTTGCTTGCGAATCGCCTCATCGAGGGTTGCCGCACGCGTCCAACTCATGCCGACGCTTTGATGCCGCACGATGCCTTCATGATCGATCACGACATACGTCGGAAAAGCCCGAACGCCAAACGCGCGCTGGATGCGGCGATCCTTGTCGCGGTATTGCGGCCAGATCATCTTGTTCTTCGCGGTGAACTCGCGCCAGACTTCGTCGTCGTTGTCAGAACTGATCCCGATCAAAACAAACGACGGCTCTTTCGAATACTTCTTGTGTAGATTCCGAAGCTCCGGAATCGATTCGACACAAGGCGGGCACCAGGTCGCCCAAAAGTCCAGCAGCACGACCTTGCCGCGCAGGTCGTCCAGCGCGATGAATTCCCCTTCCGATGACGTAAACGAAAAGTCAGGAGCGTAGTTTTCGCGCGCCCGCCGCGGATTTTCCGCTAACTTCTTCGCAGACTCGACGAAAGCGCCTTTAGGTTGCAGCTTGATGTACTCCTGCAACTCGGCAATGCCTTCCTGATCGCGGTTGAGTTGCATCAGTACGAAGCCGAGGTTGTAACGCATGATCGGAGGCGCACCCTCGATGGCGAGTCCCTGTCGAAACGCAGCTTCCGCCGCTTGCAGCTTCTTCTGGTCCTTCTTCTCCGCCTGT
>DASRIM010000273.1:0-5466 GCA_035649995.1 Pyrinomonadaceae bacterium
GACGTGTAAACAATCCGAGGGCTGGCGAGAGCGCACGATCATGGATCGTACAAAGGCCGTGGAGCGAGTGATCATGGCGATGCGGGAGCGGCCCAGTCACCCGTTCTCGCTCCAGGAGCTCGCGGACATCGCGATCATGAGCTCGTCGCACTTCGATCGCGTCTTTCGCGACATCGTCGGCGTCCCCCCGCGACAGTTTCTCAGCGCGCTTCGTCTCGAAGCAGCGAAACATCTGCTGCTGACGACACCGCTCAACGTCATCGACATCTGTTACGAAGTCGGCTACGACAGTCTTGGCACGTTCACCACCCGCTTCACGGACTTCGTCGGCGTGCCGCCCACGTCGCTGCGTCAAATGCGCAAGTCAGGCGCGCTCTCCGCGATCGCGTCGCGAATCGACCAGCAGTTGCCGAGCTATAAACCGGCGCAGCGCAAAGCCGAGTTTACAGGCGCGGTCAACGCGCCCGAGACCTTTTCCGGTCTCATCTTCGTCGGCCTCTTCGAGTCGCCGATTCCGAAAACGCAGCCCGTCGCTTGCGATCTCAGAACAGTGGCCGGCCAGTATCGCATTGGACCAGTGCCTGACGGGCAGTACTACGTCATGGCGGTGGCTTTCGACAAAACTGAAGACCCGTTGACGACATTGCTGGCCGCGAAAACGTTGCGCGGCAAGAGCGGGCCCGTCGTCGTGCAGAACGGCGCCGCCAGCGGTCCGACCGACGTGACGTTGAGAGAGGGCCGCTTGACCGATCCGCCCATCGTCGTGGCCCTTCCCTTGTTGTTGGCCCAACGCCGAACCGCCGACGAAGCAAGAATCAAACACAAACCTGAACCATTCACCGAAAGGACGAACATGAGCAGCACAACACCAGCACCAACCGCGGCGACACTCGATCCTCTTGTGTTGGCGCCTGAAAATTACAAGCTATTACTCGAAAACGATCAGGTGCGCGTCTTCGACGTTCGCATCCGGCCAGGCGAGAAACTGCGCCTGCACTCGAATGGACCATCCGTGATCTACGTCTTCAACGACGGGCGTCTGCAACACACTTACCAGGATGGCACGACCGTAGTGAAGACCGCCGTTTCGGGTTCTCTGATCTGGGACGAGGCCGAGACGCACGAAACAACCAACGTCGGCGAGACCGACATTCACTCGCTCAAGATCGAGCTGAAAGTATAGCGACTGGTGCAATCGTGAGCGCGAGCAAACCACATCAAGTGCAGGACCCGGACAGTCTGTCTCTGGCAATGACCTTGCGGCAGATGTTTACCGGTTACTGGGTGTCGCAATCGATCTACGCCGTCGCCAAACTCGGCGTCGCCGATCTTCTTCGCGATGGCCCACAGGACGTCGAACAGCTCGCGCGTACGCTGCGAGTCGATCAGGGCGCGCTGTATCGAATGATGCGCGCGCTCGCGAGCCATGGACTGTTTGCGGAGGACCACGATCATCGTTTCCGGCTCACACCGCTCGGAGGTCTTCTGCAAACGGACGTCCCGGGTTCGATGCGCGCGATGGCGATCTGGAACGGCGAGTTGCCTTACCGCGCCTGGGGCTCGGTCATGCACACGATGGAGACGGGCCAGCCGGCACTAAAGCACGCACTGGGAATGCGGTTGTTCGACTACCTCTCGCAGCATCCGGAGTCGCGTCGAGTCTTTGACGAAGCGATGACGGGACTGTCCATGCAGGTGTCGCAGGCGGTCGTGTCCGCTTACGACTTCTCCGGCGTCAGGCGCATCGTCGACGTGGGCGGCGGCGAGGGCACTCTCGTCGCGTCGATCCTCGCGGCGCACGATCAGATGGAGGGCATCCTTTTCGACTTGCCGCCGGCCGTCGAAAACGCGCGCAAGCAGATCGAGAGAGCGGGGCTGGCGTCACGATGTGAAGTCGCCGGCGGCGACTTCTTCGAACAAGTTCCCGCGGGCGCCGACTGCTACATCCTCGCATCGGTGATTCACGATTGGGACGACGAGCACAGTCTGCGCATTCTGAAGCAGTGCCGCCGGTCGATGGACCACGGCAAACGTCTGTTGCTCGTCGAGTGTGTGATTCCCGATTCTTCCGAGCCGTTGTTCTCCAAGCTTCTGGACCTACAGATGCTCGTTGTCACAGGCGGACGCGAACGAACCGAGACGCAGTTTCGAGACTTGTTGAACGCGGCGGAGTTTCGCGTCAGCAGGGTCATTCAAACCACGGCCCCCGAGTGCGTTATCGAAGGCGTGGCGATTTGAGCGAGAGGACGAGATGAGCACCACAGCAAAACAATCGCAGGGACCACCGCCGGCGGGCATGGAGCTGCCGCCGCAACTGGCGCTGGCGCGGATGATGTCAGGGTATGCGGTGTCGCAACTGATCTACGTGGCAGCGAAATTAGGAATTCCTGACCTGCTCAAACATGGTCCACTCGCAATCGACAAACTCGCGGCCGGCACAAACGCACATCAGGCGTCGCTGCTTCGCGTGCTGCGCGGTCTCGCTGCCGTCGGCTTGTTCAAGGAGAGCAGCGGCAAGAGTTTTGAACTGACGCCGCTGGGCCAGTATTTACGCACCGACGTTCCTGAGTCCGTTGCTCCGATGGCGCTGTTTAGTCAGGACTCATATGCGGCGTGGGGCGATTTGCTGTACGCGGTCGAGACTGGCGAGCCGGCCTTCACGCACGTCTTCGGCATGCACCGTTATCAATACCTCGAGCAGCATCCGGACGCGGCGGCGCGATTCAATGCGGCCATGGCGTTACTGTCTGCGCAGTTGAGACGAGCAGTCGTTGCAACCTACGACTTCTCACGCTTCAAGACCGCGGTGGACGTAGGCGGCGGGCAAGGCGGATTACTGATCGAAATCCTCCGCGCTAATCCGGCGGTGCACGGAATCCTCTTTGATACTGCTTCGGTGGCCAATGGTCTTGCGGAACAGTTCGAAGTCGTCGCCGGTAACTTCTTCGATTCAGTGCCGAGCGGCGGCGACCTCTACCTTCTCGCGCACGTCATACACAACTGGAACGACGACGACTCCACGCGCATTCTCAGGAACTGCCGCGATGCGATGACTGACGACGGCACGCTCTTGATCATCGAGATGATCATGCCCGACGAGTGTGGTCCATCGCCGGCGAATTATCCGCTGGCGATGACTGACCTCCAGATGTTCGTCATGACCGGCGGCCGCGAACGCACGGAAGCTGAGTTTCGCGCACTGCTGGAGTCTGCCGGTTTCGAGCTGAAACGAATCATCAGGACCCAGGCATTGGAAAGCATCATTGAATGCACCAGGAGCCGATCATGAGTGAACACAAAAGCGCGCTAAGTAAATGGGGCAAGCGGCTGTTGCGGATCGCAAGTTATGGTCTGCTCGGCGTCGTGGGCCTACTGGTAATAGCGATCACCGCGACCATCGGCTGGCGCCCGTTCATTGGCCCAAAAGTACGGCCGTTGACTGACCGCAAGTTCGAGTCTTCGAGTGCGCGCATGGAGCGCGGCCGTTACCTGGTCGAAGGCCCGCTGCACTGTTTCGAGTGTCACTCTCAACCTGATTACAAAACTCCGGGCGCCCCTCCGTTGCCCGGCACCAAAGGCGGCGGACGCAACTGGACTGAGCGCGGCTTTCCGTGGCTGTTCTCGCCCAACATCACTCCCGATCAGGAAACAGGGGCCGGCAAATGGACCGACGACATGCTGGCGCGCGCGATTCGCGAAGGCATAGGCCACGACGGGCGCGCCCTGTTCCCGCTGATGCCGTACAGATCTTTCAGCCGTTTATCCGACGAGGATCTCGCGTCAGTCGTGGTCTACCTGCGCAGCATCGACTCGATTTCGGAAAAAGTTCCGCAAACGAAGACGCCTTTTCCGCTTTCGCTGATGCTGAATATCCTTCCCGAACCAGTCAACACGCCGGTGGCTGGTCCAAACACGTCGACGCCGATCAGCCGCGGTAAGTACCTGGCCCAGATCAGCGACTGCGAAGGTTGCCACACGCCGCGAGGCCGAATGAGCCCGACCATCGTCGGTATGGAGTTCGCCGGCGGCAACGTCATGGGCGAAGGCAAGAACGCTATCGCGGTAACGAATATCACTCCCGACGCGAGCGGTATTTCCTACTACGATGAAGCGCTGTTTCTGAAGGTCATGCGCACGGGCCACGTCGGCGCGCGCCAGCTCAACCCGATCATGCCGTGGGTGTATCTGCGCAACATGAGCGACGACGACCTGAAAGATCTCTTCGCGTATTTGCAAACGCTTCCGCCCGTGCATCACACGGTCGACAACACCGAGCCGCCCACCGAGTGCCCGAAGTGCGGCCAGGTACACGGATTCGGTGAACGCAACTGACTTGTAAAAACCATGAAGCCCCCACCATTCGACTATTTCGATCCGGCCAGGTTAGACGAGGCGCTCTCGCTGCTCGCATCCTTCAACAGCAGCGCGAAGGTCCTCGCCGGCGGACAGAGTCTGCTGCCGCTACTCAAAATCCGAATGACAAAGCCTGGCGCACTGGTGGACATCAACCGCATCGACGAGCTGCACGTCACGACTCACGACAACGAGGGTTTGAACGTCGGAGCGACTGTTCGGCAACGCGAACTGGCCGCGCACGAAGGACTGGCTGAGCTCAATCCGTTGCTCGCGGAAGCGCTGCCGCTGATCGGCCACGTGCAAACGCGTTCGCGCGGCACTGTCTGCGGCAGCCTGGCCCACGCCGATCCCTGCGCCGAGCTTCCGGCCGTCGCAATCACGCAAGGCGCAAGATTCACTCTTCAGAGCCGGCGCGGGCAGCGAGTCGTCTCGGCGCATAACTTCTTCAAGAAGCCGCATACGACGATCATGGACCACGACGAGATGCTCACGCACGTCACGTTTCCACGCTGGAGCCACGGCGACGGCTGGGCGATCGAAGAGGTGAGTCGCCGTCCGGGTGACTTTGCTCTCGCAGGCGTCGTAGTCATGCTCACGCCTGAAAACGGACTCTGCGCGCGTGCGCGAATCACGGTGTTCGGTCTTGCCGGCGTGCCGCGCCGCGCCACCGCCGCCCAAACACTGCTGGAAGGCAACTCGTTAACACGTTCGCTGCTCGATGCCGCCGTCACGCGGGTGCAAGCGGAGATCAAAACACAGAGCGACATGCATGCGACGTCCGATTACCGGCGTCAACTAATCGGCGCGCTCGCGCAACGTACGCTGCTGCGCGCGGCGAAAAGAGCGGGGCTGCTAAAGAATTAATTCAATGGACAAGCGAGAGATCAATCTAACAGTCAACGGCCGGCAGTGGCAGCGGCACGTCTCTCCACGGCTGACGTTAGCTGACTTTCTGCGCGACGAGTTAGGACTGACGGGCACTCACGTCGGCTGCGAACACGGCGCGTGCGGCGCTTGCACGGTGCTCTTCGACGGCGAGCCGATCTGCTCGTGTTTGATGCTGGCCGTACAGGCAAACGGACATCAGATCGCGACCATCGAGGGGCTGGC
>DASRIM010000274.1:0-4236 GCA_035649995.1 Pyrinomonadaceae bacterium
GCTCGTGGTTTGTCGCGAGACGTGGCGGTTCGCGGCGTCAGACGTTTGGTTTGCTTTCGAGAAAGAGATGGCCGACCGGTTTGCCGAAGCGCGACGCTGGGCAGGGTTGCACGAATTGCCGCGGTACGTGTTTGTGAAAGCGGCGGTCGAGGTGAAGCCATGCTACGTGGATCTGGCGAGCCCTGTTTACGTGGAGTTGTTCGGAAAGATGATTCGCCGGTGCGTCGAGCATGGTTTGGGAGAATCGGATGTCGTTGTGACAGAGATGCTGCCTGGACCAGGCGAGAGTTGGCTGCCGGATGCGGCAGGTGAACGTTACAGCTCTGAACTTCGGATGGTCGCGTTGGATTTGAAAGACCATAAACGGATGAGTAGCAGCGTGGAGTGAACATGGTTGAGACAGAACACCGTTTGCACGAGAGTGCCGATCAAAACCTGAGCGTGGCACTGATGGCGGAAGAGCAAAATACATTGCCTCCGCACCTGGTCAGGCTGCCTGGCACGGGTTGGGCCTTGTGGCGTTGGATCAGTTTGCGCGCAGCGGGCTTTCCGGCCGGCGAGGTGCTCAAGCTCGGTGCGCCTGAATGCGCTGACGCTGCCGACGCACTGCTCGAGGCGGAAGCAGAGTTGGAAAGTGCGCGCCTGAATGCCATCGAGACTGTGAAGAGCGAAGCCATTCAAGCGACAGGTGTTGAAAAGGAAACATTGGAAAAAGCGTTGCGGCGTTTGCAGCGCGATAAGTTACCCAACTCATTAGCCGGCAGTGATTCTGCCGTCTCCGCAGTTACGGCGTTCAGGACCGCGAAGGAACGGTTCGAAGCGGCGCGTCAGAGTTTCACGCAATCGTACGCGACGGCGACGCTGGCGGTCTCTGAAGCAATTCGGCGAGTTGCAAACATCGATCGTTTTCAGGAGGCGGTGATATGGCAAAACCGCCACGCATTCCTTACGGGTATCGCTTCCATTCTGCGCCGTCCTGCGAATGAAACTTCGCGTGGTTCGAAGCAGCGGCAGCATGAAGAGCTCGTCGCCAGTTACTTACAACGTTATTGTCTGAAGAACGACACGATTGGTTTCTTCGGGCCGGTCGGCTGGGCCCAGTTCGCGTCTCAGGGTGAAGCGCTGGCCGCCTTTCCAGGCCCGGATCTTCTCGCAACGCGCAAAGTTTATTTCGAGGTGTGGGGGCTTGATGCACTCGGCGAGTCGCTGATGGCGAACGAGCAGCTACGGCCATGGATCATCCCGCGCCGAATGTCGCACGTGCGCCTTGAAGGTTCGACGGTCTTCATGGCGGCGAAGAAACCGATGACGCTTTCCGAAAGCCAGTCGGCAATTCTAAAAGCGTGTGACGGTAAACACACCGCCAGACAGATCGCTGCACAGGTGTTGGCCCACACGTCGAACGGAATCGCCAGCGAGGCGGACGTGTTTGAACTGCTGAGCCAGATGGAAGCGAACGGGATTATCACCTGGAAGCTGGAAGCCGGAGTTTGCGCATATCCGGAAGAATCGTTGCGAGAGCAGTTTGCGCTCATCGATGAGCCTCTATTGCGCTCGGAAGCAGAGAGCAAGCTGGCGCAACTGGAAGCCGGCCGCATGCTGGTGGCGCAAGCGGCCGGTAATCCACAACAGTTGAACCAGGCGCTTAGCCAACTGGAAGAAACGTTCACTGCGATGACCGGAGCGGCCGCGACGCGAGCAGCAGGACGCACTTACGCCGGGCGCACGCTGGTCTACGAAGACTGCCGCCGTGACGTGGAAGTGAAAGTTGGACCAACGGCAACGGCAGCGTTGGGAGAGCCGCTGAGTCTGTTGCTGGAAAGCGCGAAGTGGTTCACGCATATCGTCGCTGAAAGGTATCGCGGGATCTTTGGCGAGCAATACGAGCTGCTGTGTCGTAAATCGGGCGCCGCTGAAGTTGATTTCGAAACTTTCTGGGCTTCGGTCAGGCCGTTGATATTGGAGTCTGACTCCGCCCCGGTAAAAGAACTGGCCCTCCAGTTCCAGCATCGCTGGGCCAAGCTGCTCGACGTACCCGATGACGTGCGCCGAGTGCAGTATGACTGTAACGAACTGCGTCCGAAGGTTCTCGAAGTGTTCAATGCGCCGCCTGCCGACTCGAGCCTCGGGCGTTACCACAATCCGGACATCATGATTGCCGCGCCGAGTGCTGAGGCGGTGAGTCGCGGCGAGTTTTTGTTCGTGATGGGCGAGCTGCATATCGGGACAAATACTGTCGGTGTGTCGCTGTTCATGGAACAGCACCCGTCGGTCGAGGAGCTCTATCGCGCGGTTGAGTTTGACATGCCGGCGCCGCGGCTGATTCCGCTCATCCCGAAGTATTGGCCGAGCCTGACGCCGCGTCTTATACCGGTGCTTATCAGTTCCCGAGACTATCGTGTGGAAATGGCGGCTGGTCCATCCGACGTGCCTGATGCGAGCCTGCTCCCCACGGGACAACTGGTCGTGACGCGAACGTCAGGCGGACGGCTGGTCGTGCGCACGCGCGATGGCCGCTTGACCTTCGACATCATCGAGGCTTTCGTCAGCGCGATCACCGGCGAAGTCGCGAACCATTTCAAACCGCTGCCGCCGGCCCCGCATACGCCGCGCGTCAGTTTCGATCGGTTGGTGGTCTGTCGCGAGACGTGGCGCTTCGCAGCTTCGGATGTTTGGTTTGCTTTCGAGAAAGACGCGGCGGACAGGTTCGCGGAAGCGCGGCGCTGGGCGGGTTTGCACGAGTTGCCGCGGCACGTGTTTGTGAAAGCAGCGGTGGAGATCAAGCCGTGCTACGTGGATCTGGCGAGCCCGGTTTACGTCGAGTTGTTTGGAAAGATGGTCCGCAGGTGCGTCGAGCAGGGTTTGGGGGAATCGGACGTGGTGGTGTCGGAGATGCTTCCTGGACCAGGCGAGAGTTGGCTGCCTGATGCGGCGGGTGAACGTTACAGTTCTGAACTTCGCATCGTCGCCGTGTGTTTGGACGGACTGGAGCAACGCTCGAACAACGATGGGCAACAGGTAAAGTAATGAGCGACTCAACGGCACAAGTTTCAGAGTCAGCGATTGCCGTAATCGGCATGTCAGGTCGATTTCCGGGCGCGAGGAACCTGCACGAGTTCTGGCAGAACCTGCACGGCGGAGTAGAGAGCATCTCGTGGTTTTCCGAAGAGGAGCTGCTCGACGCCGGCGTCAACCCGGAGCTTCTTGCGCGGCCCGGATACGTGAAGGCGAAAGGCATCATTGAGGGCGCGGATCTTTTCGATGCTTCGTTCTTCGGTTTCAATCCGGCGGAAGCCACCGTCCTCGATCCGCAGCAACGTCTCTTCATGGAATGCGCGTGGGAAACACTCGAGGACGCCGGCTACGATCCCGAAACTTACGAAGGAATGATCGGCATGTTCGCCGGCGCCAGCGTGAGTAACTACATCGTCAACCTCTTTAAGAACCCAAAAGTCCAGGTCGACTTCTACACACTCGGCATCGCGAACAGCAACGATCATCTGCCGACGCGCACGTCTTACAAGCTGAACTTGAGAGGGCCGAGCGTGTCTGTGCAGACCGCGTGTTCCACTTCGCTGGTCGCCATTCACATCGCCTGTCAAAGCCTGCTCAGCTACCAGTGCGACATGGCGCTTGCCGGCGGCGCTTCCATCACCGTGCCGTTGAAGGCCGGCTACCCGTACATCGAAGGCGGCATCGAGTCACCCGACGGACATTGCAAAGCGTTCGACGCGAGTGCGAATGGGACGGTCGGCGGAAGCGGCGTCGGCGTGGTGATGTTGAAACTACTCAGCAATGCGATCGCCGACAACGACGTCATTCACGGCGTCATTCTCGGTTCGGCGATTAACAACGACGGCTCGCTCAAAGTCGGTTACACGGCGCCGAGTGTGGACGGCCAGGCTGCGGTCATCGCTATGGCCCAGGCCGTCGCGGAAGTCGAGCCCGACACGATCAGTTACGTGGAGGCCCACGGAACGGGAACGTTTCTCGGCGATCCGGTCGAGCTTTCCGCGCTCACGCAGGCTTTCCGCAACGGAACGGATCGTAAAAACTTTTGCGCCATCGGTTCGGTGAAGACGAACATCGGCCACGCTGACGCAGCCGCCGGCGTTGCCGGGCTGATCAAGACGCTGCTCGCGCTTCAGCACCGGATGATTCCCGCAAGCCTCCACTTTCAAAGTCCGAACCCGCAGATCGATTTCGCCAACAGCCCGTTTTTCGTCAACACCGAAC
>DASRIM010000275.1:0-7238 GCA_035649995.1 Pyrinomonadaceae bacterium
GGCGCTTCATCGGCCTCGGCTTCGACGACGATCTCGTCGTGAATGATGTTGACGATCTGTCCGCTCGTGCCGCGCAGCTCGTCTTTCATCAACCGCAGCGCGCGTTTCAGGATGTCGGCGCTCGTGCCCTGAATCGGCGTGTTCTTGCCGTTGCGCTGCGTCATCGAGATTTGCTGCCGGTCGCTTTCGTCGTAACGGAAGCGGACTAGACGTCCTGACGCCGTGCGCGCCTGCCGCTCGCTAACGGCGCGGTTCGCCGCGTCGCGCAGGTAGGTGTCGAGCTGTCGATACGTCGCGAAGTAGCGGCGCAGGACGTTCTCCGCATCCGAAACACTCAATCCCGTCATGAGCGCAAAACGTTGCGCGCCGATGCCGTAGACCACGCCGAAGTTGAGTCGCTTCGCGAAATCACGCTGCTCTTTCGTGACTTGATCCAGCGAAGCATTGAAGACCTGCGACGCGGTGACGCGATGCAGATCCGCACCGGAGTTGAACGCGTCGATGAATCCGCGGTCGCCGGAAAACTCGGCGAGTATGCGCAACTCGATCTGCGAATAGTCGGCGATGATCAACTTCCGCCCGTCGGGATGCCCGCTGAAGCAGCGCCGGTACTCGACCGCGTGCGGCACCTGCTGAATGTTCGGGTTCGTGCAGGCAAACCGGCCGGTGGGCGCGCCGATCTGCCGGAAGTCGGCGTGCAGACGGTGAGTGACGGGATTGATCATCTCGATCATGTTTTCGCCGTAACTCGTCAACGCCTTCTGCACGGTGCGGTACTCGAGCAGCGTCCCGATGATCGGATACTCGGCTGCGAGCGGCTGGAGTTTCCAGTTGCGCGTCGAGTCGGGCACCGGAATGCCGAGGCGGTTGAGCGCCTGCGTCAATTGCTGATGCGAATCGAGATTGATGTCGTTTCGCTGCGGGCCACCAAACAGCGAGCCCTGCGACGATTCCTCCGCCAGCACTTGCTGCAACTGTTCCGCGAGCTCGATGCGTCGTTTTTCGACGATGCCGAGTTGCTCGAGCCAGCGATCCTTGTGCATGAAGAAGCCGGCCAGCTCGATGTCGACGACGGTATTGACGCATTCGAACTCGAGCTGCGCGCATTTCACCAGCGACTCGGACTTCAATCGATCGATCAACTTTTCGCGCAGCGGCAGGAGGATCGCGGCGTCGCGCGCGGCGTACTCGAGTTGTGCTTCGGAAAGTTCGAAGTTCCAGTTGCTCAGCCGTTCGCTCTTGTCGACCGACTCGTTCAGATAACGACTGGCAACGGTCTCCAAACCGTGGCGTTCCTCGATATCGCCGGCGCCGACGAGCTGACTGGCGAGTAGCGTGTCGAAGAGCGTGCCGAGATCGACGCCGAGATTGTGTTTGAGAAATTTCGCGTCGAACTTTGCGTTGTGCGCGATTTTGACGGGCCGCGGCGCTTCGAGCAGTCGTCGCAGCGGCGCGAGTGCGTCGCCGTGCGCGGCGGCCGCCGGTCCTCCGTTCGCGAACGCATCGAAGTCGAAAATAAAAACGCGGTCGGGCGTGGCGAGTTGAATCAAACGCAGCCGCGACGTGAACGGATCGAGCTCGGTGGTTTCGGTGTCGAGCCCGACGACCGGTTGTGAGGAGATTGTTTCAACTGCTCTGCGGACTTCTTCCGCTGTCTTGATTACCTGGTAGTTCGTCATTGATGAGGATCTAGAGTGCCATGAGTCTCTTCAACATCAAAATCTGGCCCTTGTGTTGGGCTTCATGATCGATGAGGTGATGAAGGATCCAGCGCAAGTTGTGCTCCGTTGTTTTTTCGTGTCGTGCAAAAGTGATGATGCGTTCGAGGTCTTTGTCGTTGTATCCGAAGAGCAGGTCGCGAGTTTGGTTGCGAATCTTTTCCGCTTCCTGCAAACAGAACTCGGTCGTGTATCCGTTGCGAGCGACCCCTTCGACGTCGTCGAGAATGTCCCAGCAAGGCGCCTTCTTGTCTTCCTCGGTGAGCTCGTGGCCGCCGACGACCATCTGCATCCAGAACCATTCGGCTTCGCCGATGTGCAACACGAGCGCGCCGATCGAATGCGCTCCCAGAAACGCGGGTTTTCCGATCAAGTCGTCGGGAATTGTTTTGACGGCAGCGACGAGCTGGCTGCGCACTTCCTCCATTCCTGCGAGATAGTAGCCAATGCCGGTCGATAAACCGGGATGAGGATTCAGCACTCTACGTCTCATTCAATGCACCCTTTCAGTTGGCAGGTAATATTTCACTTCCACGTATACGAACGAATATCAATAACAGTACAGCCGCGCCGGCGCCCAGGATCGCGCTGACGAGGAATGCGGTCGTGGCGCCTTTCCAGTCCCAAATCATACCCATCAACAGCGAAGCAGGAAATACCGTGATTCCGAACGCGAGATTATATAGTCCGTAAGCCGTTCCGCGTTGATCCGGCCGGACGAGATCCGCGACGAGTGCTTTCTCGGCGCCTTCGACGAGCCCGAAGTAGATTCCGTAAATCAGAAACAGCACCCAGACCGACAAGGCGTTGGTGACAAACCCAAAGCCGGCGTAAACGGCAGCGTAGAGCACCCAGCCCGAGACTATCAAACGCTTGCGTCCGAGACGATCGGACAGGTCGCCGCCATAAAGCGAACTGAGAACTTTCATGCCGTGGTGTGCGGCCCACAACAAGGGAATGATGGCAATCGGCACGCCCGACTCCCGCGCGCGCAGGATCAGAAAACTGTCGGACGAGTTTGAGAGCGTGAAAAGCGCGAGGATGATCAGGAACCGTTTGAAGTTGCTGTCGAACCCGCGCAGCGACAGCTTCGGTATCTCAGCGTCAGCCGTGCGAACAACCGGCGACTCGCGCATCACAAAAATCGCCACCAGGACCGCCAGAAACGCCGGTATCGACGCGAATAAAAAGATCCGTGTGAAGTCGCCCGCAAACCACAGGACGAGCAAATAACCGAGAAGCGGACCGACAACGGCGCCGGCGTGATCCATCGCGCGATGAAATCCAAACGCGAGGCCGCGCTGCTCGACGCGCACTGAATCCGCGATCATCGCGTCGCGCGGCGCGGTGCGAAACCCTTTACCGATGCGGTCCGTCGAACGAATCGCGAGCACTTGCAGCCAGCTCGTCGCAAAGGCCAGCAGAGGCCGCGCCACCGATGCCAACGCATATCCGCCGACGACAAACAACTTTCGCTTTCCCAGTCGATCGCTGAGATGACCGGCAAAAAGTTTCAGCAGACTGGCGATGGATTCGGCGAGCCCTTCGATGATGCCGATCGCGCCGGCAGTCGCGCCCAGACTCGACGCGAGGAAGATCGGGAGCAGCGGATAGATTATTTCGCTTGAAGCGTCGTTGAGAAGACTGACAAGACCGATAGCGACAACGTTGGCGGGTAGTTTCCGGTAACGTCCCCAGAGCCCGGGAATGCCTTCATCGACCTCACGACTTTTGATAGCGGGCCCTCACCACCGTCTTAATGTTTCCGCGCACGTGGAAGTCGCCTTCGATCTCAACGCTCAACGGATCACACGCGGCGACGAAGTCTTCGAGAATGATGTTGATCACGTGCTCGTGAAAGATCTTCACGTTGCGGAACGAGTTTATGTAAAGCTTCAAACTCTTCAACTCGATACAGCGTTCGTTGGGAACGTACTCCAGCCGGATGGTCGCGAAGTCAGGAAAATCCGAGAACGGACAGATGGCCGTAAACTCCGGGATCTCGAAGTTAATCTTGATCTCGCGTCCGGGAAACTCGTAGGCGAACGTGTCGAGCGGAAATAGCTGCATCTCCGCGCGTGGAGTTGATTGGATGTCGAGACACTGCTGGTTTACTGGATTCATTCTAAGCCCGTGCACGATGACCCATGTCGAAGAATTTGATCAAGACCAACCCGGCGAGGAAACCGCCGATGTGTGCGGCGTACGCAACGCCGCCTAGTTCTGAGCCTCCTCCGAGCAGGCCGAGGCCGCTGATCAACTGGAACGCGAACCAGATCCCGATCGCGACGTAAGCCGGCACGTCGGTGAGAAAGCGGAAAAGGATGACGGTCACGCGCCGCGAAGGATGGAGCAGGATGTAGCCGCCGAGCACGCCTGAAATCGCTCCCGACGCGCCGAGACTCGGAACCAGCATGTCGTTCTGTGTGCCCGCGAAAGCGGCGGTGGTGAATACGTGGGCCAACGATGCGATCACGCCGCAAAGCAAGTAGAAGATCACATAACGAACGTGGCCCAACCGGTCCTCGATGTTGTCGCCGAAGACCCAGAGAAAGACCATGTTGCCGAAGATGTGCGCGATGCCGCCGTGCATGAACATCGACGTGAACAACGTCAGATAGACCGAAAACGGTGTTTCACCGAGCCCGGGAACCCGGACGCTCTGGCCGGTCGCGATTTCCACGTCGCGCGCCGCAGTCACCACATCTTGTCCGGACATGATTTCCGCCGGTACGGTCGAGAAGGAGTAAGTAAAAGATATGTCGCTTCCCAACTTTTGCAGCACGACGAAAACGAAGATGTTGATGGCGATGAAAGCGTAGTTGACGAACGGGAAAGTTGTTCTGTCGCTGTTGTCGTCCCAGACCGGAAAGACCATGGTCCCTGTGCCTCATTTCCGAAAAGTCAGGAATTGTAACTCGCCGCTTATGCGGACATTTTAACGTGCCTGTTACTAAAGAGTTAATCCCCCGCGCGGTTTGTAACGGGAACACCGGCGTGCACGATCGCGGGCTCGTGCGGCCGCAGCAATTCGTAGCCTTCCGATCGCGCGACGAACGTCGCCGCCGTCAGATCGCCCGTTACGTTCAGCGTCGTGCGGCACATGTCGAGTATGCGATCGACGCCGAGGATGATTGCGATCAACGCCGGATTCACGCCGATGGTCACCAGCACGCCGATGATGAAGGGAATCGAGCCTGACGGCACGCCGGCCGTTCCGATGCCGCCGAGAATGGCGAGATAGACCACCATCAACTGTTGTCCGAGCGTCAGGTCCACGCCGGCGAGTTGGGCCAGGAAGAGCACGGTCACGCCTTCGTACAGCGCAGTCCCGTTTTGGTTGGCTGTTGCACCGACAGTCAGGACGAAGCTGTTGATCTCCTGCGGCACGCCGAGGTTCTGTTCGGAGACGCGCAACGCGGTCGGCAATGTGGCGTTCGACGACGAAGTGGAAAACGCGGTCAGGATCACGGTCTTGATACGCCGGAAGAACTCGAGCGGCGAGATGCGCGAGAGAAAGTAAATCGACAACGAGTAGACGCCGAACATGTGCAGCGAGAGACCGAGCAGCACGGTGAGTATGAACCAGCCGAGCGCTTGCAGCAGATCGAGACCGAACCGCGCCGTGTTGTTGAAGAGCAAACACGCGACGGCCAGGGGCGCAAACTTCATGATGATCTCGATGATCTTGGCGGTGACTTCATACACGCCTTCGAGCACGCGCAGGAGCGGCGCCGTCACCGTTACCGGGATCAGCGTGATCGCGACGCCTATGATCAGCGCGAAAAACATGATGTGCAGCATGTTCGCGTCTTCTCTCCCGCCCATCGCGTAGAACGGGTTCTTCGGGACGATCGTCTCCACGACTGACATCAACGGCGACGTCGCGGCGCTCGCTTTCGTTGCGTCTGCAACTCTCGCCGTCGCGTCACTTGCATAACGCTGCTGAAGAGCTTCGGATGTGGCTGGATCGATCTTCGTGCCGGGCCGTATCGTGTTAGCTAGCGTGAGACCAATCACAACTGAGATCGCCGAGATCACAAGACAATAGGCAAACGATTTGAGACCTACGCGCCCGAGTTTTCGCACGTCGCCGATGCCCGCGACGCCGACGACGAGCGACGCAAAAACGAGCGGCACGACGATCATCAGCAACAGGCGAAGAAAAAGCTGGCCCACGGGCTGCGTGATGTTGTCGACGATCCAAACGACCTTAGTGTTATCACCGCCGAGCATCTTGTTCACGCCAAGACCTGCGATCACGCCGATCACGAGGCCAATCAGGATCTTCGTGTGCAGCGCTATGCCCTTTGGTTTGTCAGGCGTCTCCTCGTCGAGGTCCGTTCCGACCTCACGTTCGAATTCGTCTCGCTGTAGCCGGTTTGGATTGCGGCGTTCGTCGTTTTCTTCAGGCATGTTTTGTTTGTGCCTCTTGTTTGTGCCTTTTGTGGTTACCGGCCCCACCGGAGTTTATCGCGCAGCACGTCGAAGTAGTTTCTGTTGCTTGGCTGAACCAGGTTGAACGTCACGCTGCTCTTTCGAATCACTACGCGATCCTCGACGTTCAATTCAAACCCGACCTGCCCGTCGAGCGTCAACGTCACTTCTTCCTGATCGGTTTTTAGAAGCAGTTCGATCGTGGCGTCGTCCGGGACGACGATTGGACGATTGGAAAGTGTGAACGGACAGATTGGCGTGATCACGACTGCGTTCATTGACGGAAAGATCACTGGTCCGCCGGCGGAAAGGTTGTAAGCCGTCGAACCCGTCGGCGTCGAGATGATCAGTCCGTCCGCGCGAAACGAGTTTACGAAGTACCGGTTGAGATAAGTTTCGATCTCGATGATGCGAGCGAGTGCGGATTTGTTGATAACGACGTCGTTGAGCACGCGGTTGCGAGTTACTGATACATCGCCACGCTGCAACTCGACGTCAAGCATGACGCGTTTGTCGAGACGGAAGTTGCCGGAAAGGATCGACTCGAGCGCGTGATACAGCTCTTCAATGCGAAACTCCGCGAGATAACCGAGCCCGCCGTAGTTGACGCCGAGCACCGGCACTTCGCGGTCGCCGACCAGGCGCGCCGTGGCGATCATCGTGCCGTCGCCGCCGAGCACCAACATCAAATCGGCGGTGGCGGCGATCTCGTCGCGCGGAACTTCCGTAATCGCGCAACCGGTTTCGTGTTCGATTCGCTCGCGCTCGATCTCCGGGCCGCCGACGAGCTCGATCCCGCGCTCGTCGAGCCACGTCACGAGCTCGCAAATAGTCTTCAACGCATCCGGCTGGTGCGGCTTGAGAACTATTCCTATTCGCTTGATCTGCGACATGGTTGAGCGCTTGGGCCGGGATAATACGGGGCTGCCGTGTATGTTTTCAACTCTAAACGGGTTTGTAGAGCGCGAGAAATTCGACGTTGCCCTCGGCGCCCTGGATTGGCGACTCGATTACTCCAGCGACGTCGAGTCCGATTTCAACCGCCGCCTGGTTCACCTTTTCGACGGCCTGCGCTCGTTTCGC
>DASRIM010000276.1:0-3005 GCA_035649995.1 Pyrinomonadaceae bacterium
CCCATGGCGAGAACGCCTGCTACGCCTTTGGCGCGTACCTCCGCCGCGAGTGTTCCGAACGCTCGCTCCGCCGCTTCTGCCGTAGGATCGCCGCCGCCGGCGTTCGGCTCCGAATAAGCCGAGCGACACGCATTCAGGAGAAGGTAACTAACGCCATGCTGGGCCAGGTCCGCTCCAAGAATTGAGCCCGATACTTCCTCCGTTGAACCATCGAGTCCTTCGAAATAGAGATAGCCTCGCTTGATGCTCTCGTCGAAGACGTCGGCGTCGTACGAACCATGTCCGTCAAAGTGGACCACGTTGTACGGTGCTTCTGTTTCACTTGCAGCGGCCAACGCATCCAGAAGCGCGGAATAAGTTGGTGGTCTTAGCAAGTCGACCTGAATTGCGGACTCGGCTGACGCGGCCACGGCTTGCACGATACGGCTCGCAACTGAGCGAAAGGGAACGTCGTCTTCTCCACTCGGCCGAGACGTGACAAGCAGGATCCGTAACTTGTCGGATTTGACTGACGGGTGCGCTGGAGATGTCGACGTCGAGGTTCGTGAAAAAGAAGCAGCAAGGACTGAGAGGGGATCGCTGCTCGATGGCGCGAGCATCAGTTCCCAGGGAGTCCATGGAGCTGTCTGTGGTTCGTCAACCGTGACGTGAAGGCGGCTGAGTATGTTGCTGTTGGTCAGTGCTTCGCTAATCGGCCGCGCTTCTTCAGACGATTCAAAGACAGCTTGTCGCAGATCCGCGGCCAGTGTGTGGAGTCGGTCTTCGATGCGTGACGCGATGGGATCCGACGATCGACCACGTAAGCGAGGATATTCTTCGAGCAGCCATCGCGCGTCGGCCGCATCTTCGTCATTCAGGGGCGAATTAAAAGGAACTGTTGCTTCGTACTCGCCGGCGTCGCCTATCCGAAGCGACAGCCGCATGGTTTCACCTTCAAGGGTGAGGTGCAGTTGCGCAGCTACAGATCGATGCGGGTCCCCTGCGGTGGATAGTGTGTTCGGTAGTTCCATTCGTCCCTCAAATCGTCGTCATCCCACACCTGGTTATACTTCGACGCATAATTGAAATAGAGCTCGGTTGGCTCGTTGTTTTGGTGATAGCGATGCACGATACGCGCAATCGCCTCTTTATCAGGATGCTCGTGACGTGAGCCATTAGTTGAGATGAGGAACCGCCGGCAGTCCAAAAGTTTGAGCAGCTTAGGACTGGTGTTTTTCCTGCTGCCGTGATGCGAGACTTTTACCGCATCCAGATGGAGGACGTTCTTTCCGCGCTCTTGTAGTAAGCGCGTGATCGATTGCTCGAGTACCGGCGGATGGGCATCGCCAGTGAACAACACTGCATGCCCATCGTGTTCTGCGAGAAATGCGATGCTGCTTCCGTTTGGTTCTTTGGTGTCTTTCTCGAAAGGCCGTTCGATAAGATCGTCGACGTCGAGCATGCCGCCGAGCACATCCGGCTGAAGCGCCGCACGTTCGCCAAAGATCTCGAGGGCGGCTTCAGCATCGCCCGGTTCAAGACCATCAATATCTTCAAGCTCTTTTTCCCAAAAACGCTTTAGCGCGGTGAGTGAATCCCAGGAGGGCGACAGAAGCGTCAACTTCATGTCGCCGTCTAACTCTATGGACGGCAGCTTTCCGGTTTCAGGCACTACGATCGTAGCTCCCTTGTCGAACCATTCGTTCCAGGGATAGCTATGTTTCTGGAGTAGCGCCGCAAAGATTTCTCCGGTTACAGCGCCGAGTTGATCCGGTGGCGGCCGGTGAGCGAATTCGGGGTCCAGGTGGGTGTAGCCGTTGTACCAAACGTCTTTGAAAGTTGATTTGTCGATACGGCCATCCCCGAAGAGCGGCACCGCGCCGAAGATATGATCGTCGTCGATGTGGGTCATCACGAACAGCTCTACCGGATCGCTGAGTTCGGCCAGACGATCTGCCAGCGCGCGGTAACTTTCTTTGCGTCCGGCATCGATGACCATGCGGCGCGGGCTATCAGCGTCGCCGTACTCGATCCAGAGACAATCTCCTTCCAGCGCGGGCAGCATTTCGATCCTGAACATAGTCAACTCCTTGTCATGAGTTTTGACGCAAAGTTCCTCAAACACCAATCCGATAATCTGCATCGCCGTAACTGGTCAGCCCCAGGACCATCGGTATGCCTTTGGCGAGCAGTCGTTGCCTTACCTTCAACATTACATCTCCGAACGTCGCGTCTGCCTTTCCTTCATGGTTCTTTATTTCTTCAACAATCGCCGCGGCCGCTGGACCGGCGTGACGTCCAAGAATAGTGGCTATAGTGCTGACGATGATTTTCGCGCCGTTATCCTGGAAGGCGGTGACAGAGTTTTCCAGATTGACTTTGGCTGAGTCGGTTTCGCAACCGATCAACAATACGATCGGACTGGCATCCTCATCCTTACTCGCCTTCACATGCTTATACTTGATGTTTGTCGATTTAAGTGTGTCGCCGCCGATCTCCAGCAGATCAAATCCACCTCCTTGTTCGTGATGAGGCAGCAAGACCAGCAGGCTTGGACGCATATCCTTGACGTTCTGAATCCAGGACTTCCAATCGGTGGACGGTACCGTGTTGTTCCTTAGCACCTTGTCCATATTGGTACAGAGAGTTTTCACCGTGTCTTTCTCCGCCAAATCAGCGTTCTGACTCGCGGCGAGGACCGCGCACTTTAGCGGATCGACCAACCGGTTCCGTGCACTTACCGGGTAACTGCGCAGTTGGAACTTGCCATCGATCTTCGTGTGCTCAGGAAGATGCGCGTGGCGTTCGATGACCTTGGTGAGACTCCAGAAGCGCAGCGGGCAGATAACCAGATCCGGATCGTTGTCGTAAGCGCCACAGCATTTACCCGAGAGCAGCGCCGCGCTTGCGCTTTCTGGACCATCGCACAGCTTGGCCTCATCTTCAGGAGCTTCACCATCATAGAAGTATTCGATGGGAAAGAACGCATCAGGGTGAGCCATCACAATTTGAATGTATTTCACGTC
>DASRIM010000277.1:0-4385 GCA_035649995.1 Pyrinomonadaceae bacterium
CGCGCAACGATCCGGCGCCGGCGTTGTTTGTGTTAGTGACGACGAAGTTCTGGCGCGTGCCGGCGAAGTTTGCCGTCTGCGGAGCGCTCAGGTTGTTGAAGGTTTGGTTGAGTGGGCCAAACGTGAAACCGAGTATCGAAGCCGTGACGGTGTAGTTGCCGCCCGCCGCGAGCTCGAACGAGTAGTTGCCGTTCGAATCAGTTGTCCGCAATCCGGCCTGCGAGCCGCTGAGCGTGACAGTCACACCTGCGAGCCCCACGCCATTGTTCGTTATCTGACCGCTGATCGTGTGGAATGCGCCGGCGCTGGGCGTGGCAGTAAAGTCGAGAGTCTGGTTGCTGTTAAGATTGTTAAAGGTCTGGCTGGCCGGCGCCATCGTGAAGTGCGGCTTGGTTGCGCTCACGGTGAAGTTGCCGCCTTCGCGCAGAAAAGAAAACTCGTAGGAGCCGTCGCTCTCCGTCGTTATCGCTGTAATGGACGTTCCGTCATTGAGTACTACGTCGGCGCCGCTGATGGGGGCGTTGCTTCCATCGCGGACGTGACCAGCGATGGTGAACGACATCGTCAATTTTGATACGAACGCGTCAGTAAAACCACGATTGAACGGTTGATATGAATTCGGAGTCGTCTGGAAATCGGTTCGGCTTGCCCCGGCAACATAAGCGCTGCCGGCCGCGTCAACTGCAATCGCAAAAGCGGCATCGCTGAAGTTTAATGAATCGCCGGCACGAGGAACGCCTCCGAGCAGCGTCGAGTAAATCAGCGTACTGCCGCTCGGATTGATCTTCGTGACAAAGGCGTCGTCCTCATTCGCGCCCGCCTGCCCGGCGACGTACAACGTCGACGCTTTCAGCGGATCGATCGCGAGCGCGCCCGCCTGCGGGAAAGCTCGCCCTTTGTTCATCGGCACCCACGTTTGTCCGTTATCGGTGCTCTTGAAAACGCCTTCACTGTTCGTCAGATAGACCGTCGAAGCGTTGACCGGATCGAAAACGATCCTGCCGCCGACATCGCGGATCTTGGTCCAGCTGTTGCCATTGTCGACACTCTTGAAGAGGCCCGTGTTGACGTGCGCGTACACCAGGCCAGACGTAAGCGGGCTCACCCAAACACCACCGTTGATATTGGGCATCAGGCCGACGTTGAGCAGTTGCCAGGTCGCGCCTGAGTCAACGCTTCTGAAGATCCCGCCGTTGCTGTTTAGCGATCCGGCAAAGAGTGTCGCCGGCGTGTGTGGATCGACTGCGATGGATTCAGCAAAGTCGGGAGCGCCGCTTCCGGTTGGCGCCCAGTTATCTGCGCCGTTCGTGGTCTTGAAAATCGGACCACCGAGACTGCCAACGTACAAGGTCGTTGGGGTAGCGGGATCGATGGCCAGGCTGAGCGGGAAGTTGTTCGTCATCCCGGTCTTGCGCAAGGTCCAACTGCCGCCGTTGTCCGTGCTCTTGTAAATGCCGCAATTCGGGCCAAAGCTGCGATCGTTTGCGAGTGCGTACACAGTGGAAGGCGTTGACGGATCGATGACGATCGCGTTGATTTCGAGAACGTTGAGACCGTTGTTCGCGGGAGACCAGTTCTTACCGCCATTGACGCTCTTGAAGACGCCATTCAGCGTACCAGCGTAGATCGTCGACGGCTGCGTCGGGTGAATGGCAAAGTTCCTGATGCCCTGCGTATTTAGTCCATAGTTATCGCGGAACCAGTTTGCGCCGCCGTCGACGCTCTTATACAGAGGGCTCTTCGTGCTCAGCGAACCTGAGACGAGCGGAAACCCGACGGAACGTGTGACTCCCGCGACGTATGCATTGCCCGCTGAATCGAGCGCAATACCGCGCCCGATGTCCGCATCGTCGCCGCCCAGTAACGTTGAATAGACCAGGGCTGAGCCGAGCGCGTTGAACTTCGTTACGAAAACGTCGCCTGTGCCGCCTGCGTTGGTTGCTTGAATCGGATTGACCGTCGGGAAATTCGTCGAGGTAGTGAAGCCGGTGATGTGAGCATTGCCCGAGAAGTCGACGGCGATCGAATGGCCCGTGTCCGCGCCGTTACCGCCGAGATAAGTTGAATAGCTCATCGAACCGGTGGACGAAAGCTTCGTCACGAAAACATCGCCGTTGAACTCCTCACCGATCGTCGCTTGAAAAGCATTCGCCGTCGGGAAATCAGCCGAAATCGTAGTTCCGGTGACGTAAACACTGCCCGCGCCGTCGATGGCGACGCTGTTAGCGCGATCGCATTTGCTGCCGCCGAGAAACGTCGAGAAGACGTACGATGGACCAGCGGGATTGATCTTCGTGACAAAAGCGTTCGTGCAGTTCTCGTTCGCACTCGGCGCAGACTGAGCTGCGTTTACTGTGGGAAAGTTTGGCGAAGCCGTTAAGCCGGCGACGTAGATGTTACCGGCGCCGTCGAGCGCGATGCCGTTGCCGTTATCGTCGCCACTGCCGCCGAGAAAAGTGGAAAACAACAATCCCGAACCGGTAGCGTTTAATTTAGTGACAAAGGCTTCCTGAGTGTCGTTACCGGCGCCGCCGGCGTACAAGATCGACGAGTTGGTTGGATCGGCGGTTAACGCTTGAATGTCCGACCTGCCGAGACCGTTGATAGCTTTGTTCCAGTTAGTGCCGCCGTTAGTCGTCTTGAGCACGCCGCCGCCTGCCGTGGAGGCGTAAACCGTCGATGCATTCGTGCGGTCTGCAACCATTCCCGTGATTGCGAAGTTCGGCGACACGCCGTTGTTGACGGGCGACCACGAAGTCCCGCCGTTCGTCGTTTTGTGAATGCTGCCGCCGAAGGAGCTGAACGAACCGCATCCGGCGTAAACAGTAGACGTGTTGAAAGGATCGATGACGATCGCACTCACCAGAGTGCAGTCGACGATACCGCTGTTCATCGCGGTCCAACTGCCGCCGCCGTTAGTGCTCTTGTACACGCGATCGCCGGTGGACGTGCCCGCATAGATCGTGGAAGGAGTTGTCGGATCGATGGCCAGCGCGCGAACAGCCGGAACAGGGCCCGCGCCGAAGTTGTTTTGCGGAATGAACGTGCTGCCGCCGTCTGTGCTCTTGAACACGCCGCCGCCTGCGCCGACGTACATCGTCGTGGGCGTCGCCGGATCGAAGACGATCGAAGTCGCGCCGGAGTTCAATAGAGGCGCGTTGACCTGCGTCCAGGTGTTGCCGCTGTTCGTGCTCTTCCAGAGACCATTGGTGGCGATTCCAACATAAACAACCGACGGGTTCGTCGGATCGACCGCTAACGCCAACGGAAACGAAAATGCCGTTATGCCTGTCGTCGGCGTCTTGGTCCAGGTCGCGCCGCCATCTGCGCTGCGATACGGCGCGCCTGGTGATGCCGCGTAGAGAATGTTCGGAGCACTCGCAGCGACCGCTATTACTCGCACCTGAACGGGCATGCCGGTGTTGGCGTTGTTCCAGTTGGCGGCGCTGTCGGTGGTCTTGTAGAAAAACGAGCCGGTCTTCAAGGGATTGACGATCGGAAAGTCAGGCGCGGAGGTAAAACCCGTAACGTGAGCATTGCCGCCTGCGTCGACGGCGACGGACGTTCCCGTCGCGCTGCCGCTGCCGGCGAGATAAGTGGAATAGACCAGGCTGCTGCCGGTCGGATCGAATTTAGTAACGAAAGCGCCGCCGAAGATACTGGTTTGCTTGAACGCGCCGGTCGTGGTTGGGAACGCGCCGAGGTCCGTCACGCCCGTGACGTACGCGCTTCCCTGCGCATCGACTGCGATACCGAAAGCCTGTTCGTTACCGCCTGCGCCGAGGAAAGTCGAGTACGACAGGATCGGATCGATGATCAGCGGCTTGCGAGAATCGAACGCGCTCAACTTGAAACTGATCTCGTTTCCGTTGATCACGTACGCGCCTTTTACTTCACTTCTGCTTCCTTCTCCCGCGTGTTGATAGATCAACGGCTTCTTCAACTGAACTTCGCCGTGTTTCAAACCGAGCAGCAGACCGCCGCTCTTGTCGAGGCGAATCCGTTCGGACCCTTCAATACGAAACTTGATCGCTTTCGGGTTCGCACCGGGAGCGATGACGAAGTCGTACTCGAGTTCTTGCTGGTTTCCGTAGTAGACGATGTCGATCCCGGGATAAACGTCTTTGTAGTAGACCTTGCGAAACGTCGGGATGTTGCGGCGCCATTTCTCTGGATCGTTGCCGGCGAAGTAGTTGACTTTGCCGGGAAGTTCATCCTGACCCTCGACCTGCGCGGCGGTGTTGCCGCCGATCATCTTCAGCCGCAGCACCGAACCCTCGCGCATCTGTTCGCGAGAACCCTCTGCGCGGGGTTTTTGCAGTGAGAGGACCGCCTCGGAGGGCGTGAGGAACAGATCGTAGCCCTGGCCGTGCGACAGGAACCTG
>DASRIM010000278.1:0-3295 GCA_035649995.1 Pyrinomonadaceae bacterium
GGCATCCTACTCGACATCGAAGGCACCACCACTCCGATCGCTTTTGTTCATGACGTGTTGTTCTCCTACGCTCGTGCCCACGCCGGCGAGTTTCTGAAAAAGAATATTACTTCGGACGAAGTGCGTGCGGATGTCGCGATGCTTTACGAAGATCACGCGCGGGACGTAGTCAACGACCACAAGCCACCGGCGCTCACCGAGGAGCTCGGGTCATTAGCAGACTACATCGAGTGGCTCATCGATCAAGATCGGAAGTCGACTGGCTTGAAGTCGTTGCAGGGAAAGATCTGGAGGCAAGGTTATCAAGACGGGTCTTTGAAGTCGCAGGTGTTTCCGGATGTGGCGCCCGCGTTCGAACGTTGGCGTGCTGCGGGGTTAAATATCAGCATATTTTCATCGGGCAGTGTGCTGGCCCAGCAACTTCTCTTCGCGCACACGGACGCAGGCGATCTCACACAGTTCATCGACAGGTACTTCGACACGAATACCGGGAAGAAAGGCGAGGCGGAAAGTTATCAACGAATCGCCGAAGAGATGGGTTTGGAGCCGAGTGAGATAGTCTTTATCTCGGATGTCGTTGACGAGCTTGATGCAGCGGAAGAGGCCGGGATGAAGACGTTGTTGTCATTAAGGGATGGGAATCCTATTCCGCCAGCTACACACCATCAAGCGATTAACAGTTTTGACGAGGAAAACTTGTAGGGGCGGCCACGGAGGGCCGCCCCTACAAACAGACCTAACGTTTGATCGCGTCGTAGAGACGTTTCGCGAGGTCAGCATCGATCCCTTTGAGCGCCTCGTACTGGCTCATCGCAGCGTTTTTATCGTTGATGGCAAAGTAAGTCAGCCCGAGATTGTAGTGAGCCTGCGCCAGGTTTGGCCTAAGCTTGATGGCCTCTTTATACGACTCGATTGCTTCCGAATAGCGTCCTGCGTTGTAAAGAGTGAGTCCGAGATTGAAATGCGCGGACACGTTCTTCGGCTCGATTTCTGACGCCTTCTTGAGCGCAGTTGCGGCCTCGCCGTAGCGCTTCAAGCCGTTGTAAGCATTGCCCAGGTTCTTGTAAGCGTAAGAGCGTATCTCGTTTCGCTCCTGAAATCCGAGCTTGTACGCTTCCCCCGTCTCACCTACCAACTTGATCGCCTGCTGACTCGCATCCACTGCTTCCTGGAAGCGCCCTGTATGGTTGTACGCAAAACTCAGATTGTTATAGACCTCTGGAGCCGGATCACGCTTCAGTGTCTCCTGATATACATCGATCGCCTCTGGAAATTTATTTAGACGGGCGAGTGAAAAGGCGAGAGGCAGATAGGCGCCATTGTAATCCGGTTTGACTTTGAGAGCTTTCTGATAAGCATCGACGGCTTCGCCGAAGCGGCCCTGGTCCACATAAACATTTCCGAGACCGGCGAATGCGCGCGCATCGTCAGGAGCGATCTGCGCTGCGAGTCGATACTGCTGCTCGGCTTCGGCATAACGTGGCGTCGCGGCGCTGCGAGCTGCATTGGCGCGCGCGAGGATCGGATCCTGTTTGCGGACGGCAGGTTTGTTCTTTGACTTCACGCGCCCGCCGCCAGTGACCTGCACTGTCGGGTTTTGCGGAGCGCGGAAAATCAGCGCCGCACCACCGGTGATGTCGCGCACGAGAGTGCCGCCACCAGTGATGTCCTGGGCCAGCGCTACGTGCGAAATGATGATTGTCAGGATTAAGCAGGGGAACCAGAAAAGAGGATTTCTCATGTGGAAGATTACAACCGATTCCCGGAACAGAAACAAGGCCCACAGAGATTTTCTGGACAGAATTTCCCGAATTTGGCTGGATTTACTTCAATTTCGGCTACTTGAGGTCGTCGAGTTGGAGGCCAATCGGGTCGGCGCCGGAGCCCTTGAGACCATCCATTACTCGAGCGACTTCGCCGTACGGAATACTCCGCGGAGCTTTGATAAAAACCGTCTTCTCTATTCGCAGGCTGTCAGGAAGATCCGTGCGCGTAAGCATGTCTGAGCGATACGCACGGTTTCGCGTTCGTTCCGCAAAAGTCGAAACCAGTTTTTCAATGACTGGCGAAAGATCGTCCACCGTGCCCATCCCCGTCAAGTGGTTCAGCTTCAGCGTTCGATCGGGCTCGATCGTCACCACCAACGTTTGGTCGTTCGCCTTGAGGTCAGTACGCTCCGGCTGCTGCGTCGGGACTTTCGCCATAAACCGGTGCGGCCTCAGCGGCGCGGCGACCATGAAGATGATGAGCAGAACAAGAAGGACGTCGATGAGCGGAGTTACATTGATCGTAGGAGCGGGAATGATGTGTTTGGCTTCGTTCATCTGCATACCTCGCTTTAAGAAGGTGCAGACTTAGACACTCCGCCGGCGAAAAGGTTCCAATGAAAACTTACCGCGCGTTGCTCTTCGGAAACATTACTCGATCCGGCTCAGCATTCAACTTGTTCAAGAGCTCGACTATCAACCTGGACTTCACTCGCCCTGCCTCCTTCGGATGGACCAGGTAACGAACAATCGCTTCAACCCACGAGTTCTCAGCCACTCGAAACATCACGACGGGACGCTCCTGAACCTCGAGTTGATTCACCGGAGTCTGCGCAAGTAGCTGCCGGAACACTTCAACCTGCTTCATCATCGCTTCACCGACTTCCTTCTCTGCCACCTCCTTCATCGTCGCAGCAACAAATTCGAGGTCCGAGTTGTAAGCTACGTGAAACTTGATTTCATTCCAGATGTAAGGAAAGAGAGGCCACGTGTAGTTGTAAACCGGCGTGTTGAGAACGGTCGAGTTTGGAAGCTTGACGATCCGGCCGCTCGGATGTTCAGTGGAAAGATAGTCACCACCAAATTCCCAGAGAGTCGTGTCGAGATAATTGACGTCGATCACGTCGCCCGTCACCAGCCCGATCTTGATCCGATCACCGACTCGGTATGGCTCGCGCGCCAGTATGTAAATCCAACCGATAAAACTCGTGATCGGAGTTTGCAGTGCGAAGCCGAGTATTAGCGAGATCAGTCCAAACGAAACGACAGCCGTGTACCAGTTTTGAAAGAAGATAGTGAGGACAAAGAAAACGATGACCAGCCCAAGGATGAGCTTGGAAACGCGCCTCAGGTTGTATTGATAGACCACATTCCGAACGCGACCGATAAAATAAACGTCGATCAAGCGCAGGACCATTAGGCATACAACAATGACGGCAAGCGCGATCAGGAGCTTCGAAACTATCGGGTAATTCTGGAAAAAACGAGGAAAGCGATACTTGATCAACTGGTATAGAGCACCCAGAACG
>DASRIM010000279.1:0-27086 GCA_035649995.1 Pyrinomonadaceae bacterium
TTCGTGAACTCCTCGACGTCAGCCCTCTTGACGGCGATGGTCGGCACGAAGATCTGCTTGCTGGGCGGAATGCCTGACTTGTCGCCGTTGAGCACCTTCGCCATCAGCGCCATCGACTGGTAGCCAAACTCGAAAGGCTGCTGCACGACGGTCGCATAGATCGCGCCGTCTTTGATCCCGCTCAACGTTTCGTCTTCTTCGTCGAACGCGATGATCTTCACTTTGTCGACTTTGTTTGCTTCTCTCACGGCGCTGAGTATCGCTGGTCCATTGTACGACCAGAGCCCGACCATGCCGGCGAGGTCGGGATTGTTCACGAGCGTGTCGGCGGCGTTTGACTTGGCGCGCACGCGGTCGGTGTTGTCGGTGCGGACGTCGATAATTTGAATGTTCGATCCGGCGATTGCTTCTTTTAGGCCCTGGAAACGTTGCTGCGCGTTTGCCGCGTCGAGCACGCCGACGAAGACCATGATCTTACCGCCGTTCGGCAGTGCTTCTTTCAACAGTTCGCCGGCCTGGCGTCCCGCGGCGACGTTGTCAGTGCCGATGTAGCACGCGCGGTTGCTGTTCGGCGCGTCGCTGTCCTGGGTGACGACGAGCGTCTGGCTGGCGGCTCGGTTCAGCATCGCCGTCTGGTTGGCCGGATCGACCGGGCTGATAGCCATGCCGTGATAACCCAACGCCAGCAGATCTTCGATGATGCGCTGTTGCTCGGTGGCCGTGCCGTCAGCCGGGATCCGGAACTCAACTTGAATGCCGGGAATCTCTTTGGCAGCCTTCTCGGTTCCTTTGCGGGCGATGATCCAGAAGTCGGAAGCGTTGTTGGTAACGAAAGCGAGCTTGTGAACGGTTCCGGCGCCGCCGCCGCCGGTGTTGTTGGTCGGCGATACGGCAGGCTGGCAACCGGCCAGGATCAGGGTGCAGAGTAACGCGCAAACAAAGCTAAGCATTAGACGAGTCGCTTTTTCAGGTCGCATTATGTTCCTCAGGCTGTTGGGTTTAAAAGGTGCGACTCTTCTTAGCATATTCCGCAGGAAAAAGGGAACACAGATTAAAGTAATCGTTGGAGTTGGGCTTCGAGGAAGGCGCGCTCCGGGGCACTGCACGGGCATTCGAGCGCGCGCTGGTACGCGTCAGCGGCACGGCTGCGATCGCCTGCCTGCTTCCACAACTCAGCGGCCACTGCCGGGAGCAGGTGATACTGGCGAAGTGAGTGATGCGCCTCGATCTCCTGGAGCGCGCTCAATCCGGCGCGCGGTCCTTCGGCGCGTGAGATCGCGATGGCGCGATTGAGCAGAACGATCGGCGTAGGTTCGAGTTTGTAGAGGTCGTCGTACAGCTCGACGAGCTTTCGCCAATCGGTCTCGCTCTCGCTGGCCGAGGCTACATGGATCGCTGCGATTTCGGCTTGAACGTGGTAAGTGGTGATCTTGTTTCCGGAGGCGGAGGCTCCGAAATGACGCATCCCTTGCGCGATCAACTTCCGGTCCCACAGCTCGCGATTCTGTTCAGCGAGCACGGCGAGCGAACCGTCTTCGCGCGTTCGCGCCGGCAGACGCGCAGCCTGAAGCATCATCAACGCCAGCAACGCGTGTGCAGCAGGCAATTGCAACGGAGACTGGTCGACCACGAGCGCGCCCAGCCGCATTGCTTCCTCGCAAAGATCCGCTCGGACGAGGTCGTCGCCGCTGGTGGCGGTGTAACCTTCGTTGAACATCAGGTAGATCACTCGCAAGACGCTGTCGATCCGCGCGGGAAGATCGTCGCCGCCCGGCGGGTCAATAACGATGTCGTGATCTCTGATCTGCCGTTTCGCGCGCACGAGCCGCTGTGCGATCGTCGTTGGCGGCGTCAGAAACGCGCGCGCAATTTCGGCCGTGCTGAAACCGCAAGCTGTCTTGAGCGTAAGCGCGATCTGATACTCGACCGGAAGCACCGGATGACAACACATCAAGATCAAGGCCAACTGGTCGTCGATCTCGGCGCCCGATCCCGGCGCTGAGTATGAAAGACGAGGCAAAGCCGACTCGAGTTGGCCGGCTTTGCTCGCCAGCGAAGCGTCGCGCCGGAGAAGATCGAGTGCGCGGTTTTTAGCGACGAGCGTGAGCCATGCCGCCGGGTTCTCCGGGATTCCTTTGAACGGCCACTGCTGCAACGCCTTCACGAGCGCGTCCTGGACCACGTCTTCGGCGAGATCGAGATGACGCGAACCGAAGACGCGCGTCAGCGTGGCGACGATCTTCGCCGAATGGCGGCGGAAAAGATGATCCACGAGTTGTTCCGGATCAGCGTTCATGTTTCTCTAGTCACGATCATCTCGACTTCGCGGATTTCGATCGTGCCGTATTCGAGGTGCGGGCAGTCGCTCGCCGTCGCAACAGCCTGATCGTAGTTCTCGGCCTGAATTTCAAAGAACCCGCCAATGATCTCTTTGCTTTCGGTGTAAGGTCCGTCAAGGACTGAGGTCTCGCCGCCGGTGCGTCTCATGACCCTGCCCGTCCCGTCCTGGAGTTTCTCGCCGCCGACGATCACGCCGGTCTTTTGCAGACGCATTCGCCAGTCGCGGTATTTCTGAATTATCGCCTGCATCTCGGCTGGGCTGGTCTCGTTGAAAGCGTCGGGTTCCGAGTAGAGGAATAGTAAGTAGTTTGGCATTTATCGCCTCCTTTTGAAGTTCGTTCCAATTGGTTAACGAACAAGGGATCGGCTTTTCGACACTACTTCGTTTTCGGACAGGCGTTCCGAAAGGCGTTGAAGGTGAGAACGTTGAGGTTGTAGTTCAACTGGCTCTCATTGGCGCCGATGTACTTGCCGATAATCACCGCAAGGTCCTCGTCCGACATTTTCGCGGTACACGTCTTGAGCCAGTTCAAGTTGTCTTGCGGCGCGCCGAAGAAGGGAGCGACGAGCATGCCGTTGATCGCGCCGGTGGCGTAGGCGCGGCGTTCGTTGTCGGTCATTTCCAGGTAGTCTTTGCCGGTGAAGAAACCGGGGCCGATGCTTACAGTTTGCTGGCTGCCGCCGTTAACGGCGAAGATGGCGACGAGTGCGGCGAGTAATAGAAGCTGTCTCATAATGTGGATGAGTCTACATAGAAAAAGACACGGATGAAAGATCGCTTCCACCCGTGTCTGCGTGTTATGCGTGGTTGACGATTAACTAGCCGGTTTGGTTACGACGCCGCACGCGATACGGCCGCCGGACTCTCCTGATGGATCGGTCTTCTGGTCGTCAGCTTTTTCGTGAACGATCAGCGAAGTGCCGCTGCCGGCAACGAGCGAATTCTTGTCAGTCGAGAAGTTGACGTGTGAATTGGTCACGGTTTGATTCGCGGTGCCGTCGGGCTTCACGGTGAAGTTCATCATGTCGCCCGCGTGTGGTCCTTTCGGGTTCTTCAAGCCGTGCATCTTGCCGTCAGGATTAAAGTGATCTCCGGCCGACTCGAAGGTCGGGGCTTCACACTTCGCCATCTCGTGAAAATGGATCGCGTGCTGTCCTGGCGGAAGGTTTTTCAGATCCAGTTTGATGCGGACGCCTTTGTTGCCCATGCCCATGAGCATCGCCGTTCCGACCGACTCGCCCTTTTCGTTCTTCAGTTCTACCGTGACTGACTCCTGCTTCTGATGTTTGCCATGCTTTGCTTGATCCTGCTGCGCGGCCTGATCCTGCGCGGCGACGTACGACAAGACGCCGCCCACTACTACTGCCAGAATCATCCAAAGAATACGTGCTTTCATAACTTCCCCCTCGATGACGTGATCCGTGCCCACGGAGCGCGGATCCTTTCAATTCTCCCCAATAGCAGTAACGCTAATAGTGCGGAAATGATTAGTACCCACAAAAACGGACGAATCCCGCCGAACAAGCGTTGTCCCCAGCCGGCCGATTGACGAGCGACGACGTTCGTCTCTGCTGCATCGACAGCGGAGCCATCGAGACTCAGCCTCGTATGTTCGAGAATCGACTTCAGACCGTCGACAGTTTTGTTCTCGATCATGCGCCGTTTGAACTTGCTGAACGCGCCTTGAAGCCCGTCCGTGCGCGAACGATTCTCGTAGACGAGATACGTCGCCGGCGTCGTCGCGCCGGGAACGCTTACAAAACCCGTGAGCGCCAGGGAAGAGTTGAAATAGTGATTAGCGTAAATCTGGTTCGACGCCACCAGCACCTGTGGGCCATACTCGCGCGCGTCTCGGTAAACCTTGATGTGATTGATCACCAGCACCGGCTTCAGTCCAAATTTGATCTTGGACCAGACGATCACATCTTCGACGAGGCGCATCGCACTTTGTGAGCTGCGCAGCAGATCGTTCAGATAACCCGGCGCGGTGTTGAGCGCCTTGTGCTCGTCGGCGAGCCTGACTCCGTCGCGCTTGTCGTTGTACTCGATCAATGCCGCGTCGCCGCGCTTGAGATAGTCGCCGACGTACTCGACGAGCATTTGTTTGAGAAGCGCGGTGACCTGAGTTTGATAATCCGGCGCTTGCCAATCGACTTCGCGGCGGAAGCGCTCGATCATGTTTGCGGAGAGCTTGAGCTCGCAGGCGCCTACGACGCACTGCTTCAGGTCTTCGATGTCAGCCGGGTCGACGGTAAGTTGTTGCAGATCGGCCACAGCCGGGGCGCTTCCGAAACGCCCGGCTTCGAGAATCGTCTTATTGTTAATCCGCGTCATGCCGTCGAGATAGGACCGTAGAAACTGGTCCGGGCTGGCGCTCAGGCTGACGAGCCCCGACACGGCGACTTCGCGTTTGTCCGTTATGGGCGCGAGTTTGACGACGGTTTGGCCCTGTTGGAGGGCCGTGAAATCGGCTGTTTCCAGCGCTGCCTTCTCTTGCAGGATCCGTTGAAAGTCTTCAGCCGAGTATTGGGCAAACGTCGAAGTGGCTGACAGGGAAAGCAGCGAGAGGGCAATGCAGACTACCGAAAGATACTGGCCCCGGGTTACCATAAAAACCTTGCTCGGAATGTATTTCTATCCTGCACTTAGATGCCGCGCGTGAATACTTTTGCTACGCAAAATTGCGCGTTAACTAAATGACCGCATGATCCGTGCCACGGCGGTAAATCGTGGAATATTCGGAATGCGGTCGCCAGTAGTTTTTAGTAAACAACGAAAAGAGGTCTATTTATGGAAAGTGCTAGTCAGAGCCCGGACGTCGACGCGCTGAAGGCCAAATTGCGCGCGACCTGGATCGCGGGCGATTTTGGGCAGATCGCTAAGTTTTTATCCGCTGAAGCTGAGAAATTTATCAACGGCCTGGGGTTGAAGCCCGGGATGAAGGTGCTCGACGTCGCCTGTGGGACCGGAAATCTCGCCCTGCCCGCCGCGCGGCTCGGCGCCACGGTAACCGGCGTCGATATCGCGCCGAACCTGCTTGAACAGGCGCGTGAAAGGGCCGCCGCAGAGGACCTGGATATCAAGTTCGACGAAGGCGACGCGGAGGCCCTGCCTTACGAAGACGCCAGTTTCGACGCGGTCGTGACGATGTACGGCGCGATGTTCGCGCCGCGTCCGGAACTCGTAGCCGCGGAGTTGAAGCGCGTCTGCAAACCGGGCGGGTTTATCGCGATGGGCAACTGGACGCCCACTGGTTTCATCGGGCAAATGTTCAAGGCCGCCGCGGCGTACGTTCCGCCGCCGCCGGGAATGACGTCGCCGGTGTTGTGGGGCAAGGACGACGTTGTCCGCGAACGTTTCGGCGACGGCGTTTCGAAGGTCGAAACGAAACCGCGCATCGTCAGTTTCGCGTTTCCGTTTTCGCCGGCCGAAGTCGTCGAACACTTCCGCATTTACTACGGTCCGACGAACAAGGCGTTCGCCGCGCTCGACGAGGAAAAACAGGCTGCGCTGCGAAGCGACCTGGAAAAACTCTGGACCCAAAACAATCAGGCGACCGACGGGACAACCGCAGTCGAGGCTGAATACCTCGAAGTGATTGCAACCCGTTAGTCCTGACTGCTCGGGGAGAACATGACACGAAAATTTGTAGCTCTATTTCTTACGATCGTACTTTTCTCCCTGACGCTTTTCGCCGCGCAGCGCGCGACTCCGCCGGCTCAGCCCGCGACCGGGCCCGGCGGCAAGCAGTACGCGCACACGCGCGTGATCAAAAACCGTTACGGCGCCGGCAGCGAGGAGTACTGGATTTTCGAACCAGACACTCCGAAGCCGGCGACCGCTCCGGTCGTAGTTTTTCTCCACGGCTGGGGCGGCATGAATCCGCTCTACTACGGCGCCTGGCTGGACCACCTCGTCAAACGCGGAAACATCGTCGTCTATCCGCGTTATCAGGCGACGTTGTTGACGCCAATCCGAGAGTTCACGCCCAGCACCCTCGCCGCGATCAAGGACGCCGTCAAACGTTTACAAAACGAACGTGGGCACATCAAACCTGACTTGAACAAGTTTGCCGTCGTCGGTCATTCGGTAGGCGGCTTGTTGGCTGCGAGCGTCGCGGCGCTCGCGGAGGAATCGAAGTTGCCGAAAGTGCGGGCAGTGATGGCCGTCGAGCCGGGAATCACTGAGTCGCCGATAAACATTCCGCTCGCCGATCTGAAGAAAATTCCGGCGGACACTCTGTTGATAGCGCTTGCCGGAGATCAGGACACGCTCGTTCGCGACGTTGACGCCAAGCGAATCTATTACGAATCGACGAACGTTCCGGCGGCGAATAAAGACTACATCACACTCGTGACTGACGTTCACGGTACGCCGTCGTTGCAGGCGAGCCATCGCGCGCCGACGGCGATGGACCGCAGTTATGACAACGGCGAAGGCGTCGGTGGAGGACCGGCGAATCCGAGCCGCGTCGGTAATTCAACTTCACGTCAGAATGGACCGTCGGCTCACGAGCGCCGGCTCGAGACGATGATGGTCAATGCGCTTGACTATTACGGCACGTGGAAACTGTTCGACGCCCTGTGCGACGCCGCTTTTTACGGGAAGAACCGCGAGTACGCATTGGGAAACACGAAGGAACAGCGGTTCATGGGTTTGTGGAGCGATGGCGTACCGGTGAAAGAGTTGAAGGTCACTGACACTCCGTAGTTTGTGACCTGTGATAGATTCGTGTCATTTCGCGACTATAGAGATCCTGACCCTCCTTTCTTGATCTAAATCCCCTAACACAATTGAAGAGGAAAATAGTTTATGAAACGGGTCTGTCTACGTGTCGGGAAATATACAATCGGAATACTGGTGGTATCGTTCGTCATCGCTTTCACGGTTCGCGCGCAAGAGCCGGAGCCGTCGCCGCCGCGTCCTGAAGGTGAACCGGTGAGCGCCACGGCTAAACCTGATCCTGATCCATTTGATACGTACGTGTTTCCCAAGCGGGGAGAACGATTCGAGCGTTACGTCAAGGACACTGTTGGTCCATTACGGCTCGCGCGTATCACGTTGTCCGCCGGCATGGATCAGTGGCGTGATAATCCGGAAGAGTGGGAGCAGGGAATGAAAGGTTACGGGAAGCGGTTCGCTTCGAGTTTTGGGCGTAATGCGATTCAGCAGTCGGTGACGTATGGTTTGGACGAAGCGTTCGGGTTGGATACTGGTTTTCAGCGGAGCAGCCGCGAGGGTGTGTTCGCGCGAGTGAAGCATGCGTTTATGGAGAACATAACGTCGCGGACGAAGCGCGGCCGCCGCGTCATCTCCGCGCCGCGGCTCGTTGGCGTTTACACGGGAGCGGTCGTGGCTACCGAGACGTGGTATCCGGAGCGGTACAGTTACAAGGACGGGTTGCGGATGGGAACGGGAACGCTGATCACGGGCTTCGGAATTAACCTGGTGCGTGAGTTTCTATTCAACTGGTAACCACAAAACGCGCAGAAAACCACAAAAGGCACACGCGCAGAAAACCACAAAAGGCACAAACACAGAAGGCACAAAAGAAAGCCGAAAGAAGGAGCCTGGGAACAAAGAAGGAGCGTGGGCCGACTGACTCAGTCACCCACGCTCCTTTATGTTTCCCGGTTTGTTTTGTGCCTTTCCGTGCCTTTATGTGCCTTCTGTGCTTTTTGTGCCTTTTGTGGTCAACGTAGTTCGACTGTTCGTGTCGCTACGCCTCCCAGACTGCTCCGGACGGTGATGTTTTGCGGATTGGTCGAGACGCTGAGCTCTGCTCTGTATTGACCGCCGCCGTTGTTCTGCATCGTTCCGAGAAGCGCGCCCGTTGCAGTGGCGAAGACGCGAAGCGTCGCCGATGAGCTTGTGCTCGTCGCCTCAACGCGTAGAACACGCTTGGCTGACTCGTACTCCGCCCGCGTGATCCGCACCGTGTCAGCGGCCGGTGTTGGCGTCGGCGTCGGTGTCGGCGTAGGCGTTGGTGTAGGCGTTGGCGTTGGTGTCGGCGCCGGTGTTGGCGTCGGTGTTGGCGTCGGTGTTGGTGTCGGCGTTGGCGTCGGCGTTGGCGTCGGTGTCGGTGTCGGTGCGGGCGTCACGGTGACGGAAACCTGACGTCTGCCGAGCTGATTGTTTGAGACTCTGATCGTGACGCTCTGGGTCGACGTGACGTTTCGCGCCGTTGCGTTGAACCTTACACTCGAGGTTCCTCCGGACATCGTGACCGACGAAGGAACGGGCAGTACAGTTGAGTTGCTGCTCCGAAGCGAGAACGAAAACCCGCCTGACGGTGCAACCGCGCCGGCTGTTAGCGTGATTTCTATCTGGGTCGAAGTGCCGGAAGCGATCGTCGACGGCGTCGCCGTGACGCTGCCGTAAGCGGGTGCCACGAAGACCGCGCCCGTCGAGTTGACCAGTCCCGCCAACGCTGGATTGGCGCCGACCACCGGCAATGCGATGTCGGGCCTTCCGTCGCGGTTGAAATCGCCAGTGACGAGCGTGCCGCCGCCCACGCTGGAGAGCGGCGGCGGGACAACGTACAGCACAGGCGAAAGGAACGTGCCGTCGCCGTTGCCGTTTCGGAGTTCGAGCAGGCCTTGCGTGCCCCAGCCCAGGGCTATCGCGAGATCTTTAAAGCCGTCGCGATTGAAGTCATCGATGACTTGATACTGCGGCACGCGCAGGTTGGGTTCGGTCAAAATTCTCGGCGCCTGGAACCTGCCGTCGCCATTGCCTAATAGAATCGCAGTCCTGCTTCCGTTCAGAGGAATGGCTACAACGAGGTCGTCGATCGAGTCGCCGTTAAGGTCTGCCACGTCGACGTCGGTCGCGTCGACGAAAAGCGTGTCGGCGGTCAACTGAATTGTCGGTTGTTGCAGGAACGATCCGTTGCCGATGCCGAGTAATGTGTAGACCCGCGAGTTATCGCCCGCGATTCCCAGGTCTTTGATTCCGTCGCGGTTGAAGTCGCCGACGGCGATGCGCGACATTCCGGTGCCGACGTCGATCTCGATCGGCGGCTGAAACGTGCCGTCGCCGAGGCCGAGCATGACCGTGATGTTTTGCGCGGCGATGCAGGGCGCGGAGAAGCATGAGATCGAGTGGGCCAGTACGACGTCGAGACGGCCGTCGTTGTCGAGGTCGGTCGCGACTACGGCCGGCGAATCGAAATGGTCGGCGCTGTTTGCAACGTTCACCGGCGGATTGAATGTGCCGTCGCCGTTGCCGGTGAGCAGTGAAAGTTGGAACGTCGGATCGTTGAGCGAAACGGCGAGGTCCGTTCTGCCGTCGCTATTGAAGTCGCCCGCGGCGAGGTCCTGTGTCTGGCCTCCGGCGGCGTAACGCGTTTGTGCTCGAAACGTGCCGTTGCCGTTGTTGAGCATGATGCCTACGCCGTTTCCGCCAGTGCCGGCGAGATCCGGTAAGCCGTCGCCGTTGAAATCGGCGGCGATGTGGTTGTTTCCGAGTGACGGATAGTCCGTCCTCGAGAAGCTGGCAGACTGAGCTGCCGCGCTTATTTGTGCAAGAAAGATTGCGAGTAAAAGAACGGTAAGTGAAAACAGTTTCATGCGACTCCTCCCATTAGAACGTTCGACACGAAGACACAATTATCCGGTAACGCGCGCAACAACCGCGCAGAACTACGTCGAGCGGGGGAATTGAGTGGAGTTTTTAGACTGGCTGTCGGTAACTTTCGTTACGCAGCCCAAATATACGGAAAGCGTTACTTCCACGCAACACACATTTGTGTTGCGGCAACGTTGCCGGGCAGGAGTGCGGCCCACGCTGCGGCGAAGCGTCCGGAAATCGTTGGCAGCCCGAAGATCCTTGTGATATAAGAACTGCCCCCCGACTCACGTGGTCCGAGTAATTCGAAGGAGTGAACCCCAAATGCTGACAAGAATGTGCGCTTCGTTGTTTGTGTTGTCCCTGCTTCTTCTCGCAACCCCCTTGCACGCTTCCGCTCAGGCGGGAATCGCTAACGGCAAATATAATTTCATCCTGGAAGACGGGCTCGCTAAATACCTCGAGTTCGACGCCAAATCCGACGAACGAGGTACCGCCAGCGGTTACATGATCTTCACCGATGAGGCCAAAGTTGAAATTCAGGACGTAGACGGCACCGGCGACGTTATCCCTGAGGAACCGGCCCCGTTCTTCATGAAGGCCGACATGAACGCCATGACCATTGAAAAGAATCAGGCAATCATCGGCGGCGTCGTGATTGACTCGAGTTATCGCAGTTTCATCGGTAAATGGGTGCAGTTGGTTATCGAAGACAACGACGGCATCGAAGTGCCGGACAAGTTCGTCTGGAGATTTTGTCAGCCTGAGCCGGGTGGCTGGATTCCATCCGACGCGGAAGTTCCGGGCGATCAAGGAGCGTTCATGAGCTGGTGGTCCACCGACGCCGAGCGAAAAGACGACGTTGGCATCCCGTCGCCTAATCTAATTCCAGGCACTTTGAAAGCCTGTGTAGCCTATCCAATTCGCAGTTACGACTATGCCTCTATCCTCAAGGCCGATGGGGCGATTACAATCAGGCAGTAACTTCGTTGCAGCCTGTTCAGCGGCTTGTATATGACTTTGTTGGACCTTCTAATCTTGCTGCTGGTCGCGGGGATTTGTGGCGCGCTGGGACAGGCGATCACAGGCTTCTCGCGCGGCGGATGCCTGGTGTCGATAGCGCTCGGTTTTGTCGGCGCCGTCGTCGGTATGTGGTTAGCGCGAGCGATGGGGCTTCCGGAACTCTTTGCGGTACGGATCGGCACGACCAACTTCCCGATCGTGTGGTCCATTATCGGTTCCGCGCTTTTCGTGGCAGTGATCGCACTGCTCACACGGCGCCGTTATTAGTTCACCCCATTCGCTCGCGCAACCGTCGTTTAGAACACGATGGTCCAGCCGGGATTTTGCGCCTGCGCCTTCGTGTAAGACACACCGTCAACCTTCAACCCCGTTTCGTCAATTATCGTGATGATGCCGCCCTTGTTCGACAAGGCGACCGGCTTCTCGACGCGGAACGCTCGTGCCTCTCCGGGCTTGAGCTTGCCCGAGAGCTTCTGCTTGTTCTTCTGATTGTCCATCAACGCCCAGCCTTGCAGATCCATGTCGCGCGGCGACGCGTTGAGTAACGTGACGACCTCAACTTCAGGCGATTGCACTGAGTTGACGAGCGCGGCCACGATGCGCACCAAACCCTGCGGGTCTTCGCTGGTCGGCAGCGGTCGAGGCTGCGGCGGCCGAGGCTGTGGCGTGATCGGACCGACCGGTTCTTCCGGACCGATCTTGTGACCCGTCCTGTCGTCCGTGTGCCAACCCTGCGACTGAAACTTCAGAAAGATCGCCACCCACTGTTGCTGCGCCGGGAAGTGGACTATCACTCCGCCGTCCTGCCACACGCCATCGTCGTCGACGAAGTTTCCCGCGTTGCTCTGATTCATGTGGATGTCGTGGATGCCGTTGCCCGGCAGAAAGCCGAAGTACTTGTCCTTCTTGTTGTTCTCGGGTCCCCAGCGTTCGCCGAAGGCGTAGACCACTGCTTCCTCGGCGGCGACGGCACGCTGCATTACGCCGTCGATCTTCTCGTTGAGATCGTTATCAACGCCCGGCACGTTGAACGGGAGTGTGCGCATCTTCGTGCGGTCGAAGAGATTTGCGCGGATGTAATCGAGAGCGGCTGTCCCGGGCTTACTCGCGACTTTGGTGAAGCCGAGGGGCAGTTCCTGTAGCATCGGGAGGATTGGGTGATCGAAGCTGTCGTCGATCAGGTATTCGAGCTCGTTGGGCATGATGGCCGATTGTACGTTGATGGCGATGCGGTAATCGGTCGTATCGTCGACTATGCGTACCTGATAGTGTGGGCTCTGGCCCGCGCCGAGTCTGACTTCAATAGCTTTGCCTTTCAGAATTCCGTAGTGCTTCAGAGGCATGATGATTCTCCTGGTGGGCGGCTTTATCAGCCGCAAAGTTGATGTGTGAGATGAGCGAGGTGTTCAAAGCCCGAACAATCTACTCCGTCATCCCATATATGTAAATGACGGAATGTGGTCGTTTCGTTTCATTGGTCGTTCATGCTGGAGGCGAGCAGTTTCCAGTACGACGCGGGAAAGAGGCGGGCGATCAGTGATATGGCTTTCGCGTCTGAGCCGACGAGGATGCGCGGCTGACGGCGCTCGACGCCGCGTACGATGATCTCGCTGGCGATCTCAGGCGGCAATCGCAACAGTTTCCGGTATTTTTCGCGGCGGCGCGCGATCTCCTCTTCGGTGACGCCGGCTGGAAGACGCGCGTTCTCCGCGATCGACGTTGCGACGCCGCCCGGATGAACAACCGTCACGCCGACGCCGGAGCCTTCGAGCTCATGACGCAGCGCTTCGGAGAATCCGCGCACGGCGAATTTGCTTGCCGCGTACGCCGTTTGTTCGGGCGGCGCTACTACGCCGTAGATGCTCGAGAGATTCACGACGCGCGCGTCGCCGCTCGCTTTCAGCATCGGCAGGAAAGCGCGCGTCATGCGCACCACGCCCCAGAAGTTGATCTCGAACAGCCATTCAAAATCCGCTTCGGAAACTTGCTCGAACGTTCCGCCGACGGCGACGCCGGCGTTGTTGACGAGCAGGTCCACTCCGGAATGTTCCTGTGCGACGAGGTTCGGAAACTCAGCGACGCTTGTGCGGTCCGCGACGTCGATCACGTATTGCGATGTTTTTACGCCGTGTGCTCGCGCGAGCTCTGCCGTGGCTGCGAGCCCATCTTGATTGACGTCGGCAAGAGCGAGGTTACAGCGGTGGCGCGCGAGCGAGACGGCGATGGCGCGTCCGATTCCACCGGCGGCACCGGTGATCACGGCCGTTCGCCCTTCGAGGCGCATGCGTTCAGCCACGGCCTGTGGCTCCAGCTTCGGCGAGGTGTGTTCCGGCTTCAGCATGGCTTGCGGCCGGTGCTGACTTGAACTCCATCGTGCCGTCGTCCAGCCGGCCGTATCGCATCAGCGAGAGATCCTTGACGTAATTCTGATGCAGCCGCCACGGCGGCTTCGATCCCTGTCGCGGCAGCGTGTGCAGTGAACGCAAAACGTAACCGGAGTTGAAATCGATGACGGGCTGCTCGCCGACGTCCGGATCGTTAACGCGCGGCGTGCAGATGGAATAGCGGTGGTGGTCCATGTGGTTCAGGAGTCTGCACACGTACTCGGCGGCGAGATCACACTTCAGAGTCCACGATGCGTTTGTGTAGCCGACTGCGAAGGCGAAATTCGGCACGTCGCTGAACATCATTCCTTTGTACACGAGCTTCTGCGGAAGATCGACGGGTGCGTCGTCGACGACGAGTTGCATTCCGCTGAACAGTTTCAGCACGAGCCCTGTTGCGGTGACGATCACGTCGGCGTCGAGTTGTTCACCGGACGCGAGGAGGAGACCGTTTTCGGTGAAGGTCTCGATGTGATCGGTTACGACCGAGACGCGTCCATCGCTTATCGCGCGAAAGAGATCCGAGTCGGGGACGAGGCACAGGCGCTGGTCCCACGGGTTGTAAGGAGGAGTGAAATGTTTTGGATCGTAGTGCTGACCGAGTTCGTTGCGTACTCCTCTCGCCACCATCCACTTGAATAGTTCGGGCCTGCTTCGTGCGAGGTTGTAGAAGAACGTCGAGGAGAGGACGTTTTTCCAGCGAGACAGCATGTATGCGGCGCGGTTCGGCAGAATTCGACGCAGGAAGTTGGCGATTTTGTCTTCCGCGGGACGCGAGACGACGTAGCTCGGCGAGCGTTGCAGCATCGTGACGTGCGCCGCGCGTTCGGCGAGTGCGGGCACGAGTGTGATCGCTGTTGCGCCGCTGCCGATGACGACGATGCGCTTGTTTGTGTAGTCGAGATCGTTGGGCCACTTCTGCGGGTGGACCATGGTTCCGCGGAAGCGTTCGACGCCGGGCCACTCGGGTGTGTAACCGCTGTCGTAGTCGTAGTACCCGGTGCAGAGGTAGAGGAAGTTGCACGTGAGGTGGGTGATGGTTTTGTCGCTGCCTGTTTCGACTTCGATCGTCCATCGCGCGTCGTCCGACGACCATGTCGCGCGGCGCACGCGATGGTTATAACGGATTAGTTTGTCGACGTCGTATTCGGTTGCGGTGTCGCGGATGTAGTTGAGTATCGATGGTCCGTCGGCCATCGCCTTGTTTCCGAGCCATGGGCGGAACCGGTAGCCGAGCGTGTACATGTCGGAGTCGGAGCGGACGCCGGGATAGCGGAACAGGTCCCACGTGCCGCCCATCCTCTCGCGTCCTTCGAGTATGACGAACGACTTCTGCGGGCAGTGTCGCTTGAGATGGCACGCGCCGCCGATCCCCGACAGCCCCGCGCCTACAATGATGACGTCAAAGTGCTCCACGCTCGTGTTTCAAGTCACGATTCTCTAACGGCGATACAAAGGTAAAATGAGACGCACCAATGATTCTGGACGTTCGTACTTTCGCCGACGCACAGTATGATAGAACCAATCCTTGGAGGACAACATGAAAACAAAAACGATTGCACTAATAATCTCCCTCGTTTTTGTGAGCTCCGGCTTAAACATACCAGCATTTGCCGCAGCGGATGGTGGTGAGTTTGCCGTGCTCATCGACGGGCTCGGCAGTTACAGCCGGCCTATCTCGACAAAGTCGGAGATGGCGCAGAAGTTTTTCGATCAGGGCCTGCGGCTGGTCTACGGCTACTACTCTCCGGAAGCAACAGCCTGCTTCAGAGAAGCGCTTCGCCACGATCCCGATGGTCCAATGCCTTACTGGGGACTGGCGCTCGCGCTTGGTCCGATTCCCAACAGCCGCTTCCAAAGATTCCCCGACGATCCGAAAGAGGAAGGACGCAAGGCCATCGCGGAGGCGCGGGCCCGCGCCGCAAAGGGAACTCCCGTCGAACAGGCCCTGATCGAAACCTTGTCGGTGCGATACGACAGCGAGAGCTATATCGATCGTGATCTTCGCGACGCGCAATACATCGCAGCAGCTCGCAAAACCTACGCGCGGTATCCAAAAGATCTCGAAGCCGCGTATCTGTACGTCGACGCCCTAATGACGCACGCGGCATGGTCCTACTGGAGCCGCGACGGCGCGCCGCTCGAAGGCACGCGCGAAGCAGCGCGAACACTCGAACGCATCCTGGCCCGGAACCCGAATCATCCAGGCGCTGTCCACCTCTACATTCATCTGTACGAGAGCTCGACCCATCCTGAGCGCGCGTTGCCGCAAGCCGATCGACTGGAGTCGCTCATGCCGAAAGCCGGGCACATGGTCCACATGCCTTCACACATCTACGTCCGAACCGGAGACTACGAGAAGGCTATTGCCAGCAATCAGAGGTCACTCGCGGTCGACACCGTCTTTCAAAAGGATTGGGGAGATCGCCCAACTCCGAACCTGGGAACGTACGGCTTATCGTCGCGCACTCATGCACGACATGCATGGGACTTTATTCGCTACGCTGGAATGCTCGCCGGCAATTACGCGCGCGCAATGGAAGCCGCGAAAGCGACAGCGGCCGGGCAGTCGCATCAGGGCATGGGCGCCACTCAACGCGCCGCTTCAATTCCGTGGCTGATCAATAAGATCTTCGGCAAGTGGGACGCTGTGCTCGCCGAGCCGGAGCCCGCGCACGGTTCAGCATATCTAAGCGGTCTCTGGCATTACACCCGCGGCAGCGCGTACGTCGCACGCCGCGACTTTGCGAAAGCCGACGCGGAGTTGCAGGCGCTTAAAGCTGCGTGCGCCGATCCGTCTGTCAAAGAGTTGCTTGCGTCAGCGAACCCGGCACCGGCGATCCTCGAGTTGTCGATGCGAGCGCTCGAAGGCGAATTACTCTCAGCGCAGGATCAACATGACGCGGCTGTGAAAGCGTTCGCCGCAGCGGTCAAGCTTCAGGACACGTTGAAGTACATCGAACCGCCTGACTGGGGACAATCGATGAGGTTGTATCTCGGCGCGGCGCTACTCAAAGCAGGTCGAGCAAGAGAGGCTGAAACTGTCTATCGCGAAGATCTGAGAGACTTCAGGAACAACGGTTGGACACTCTTCGGCCTGGCCCAGAGCTTACGCGCTCAAAAGAAGAACGCCGAAGCAAGCAGGATCGAACAGGAGTTTCAACGTGCGTGGAAGAATGCTGACGTCACTCTGAAAGCGTCAGTTTTCTAGCGGCTCTGAAGGTAGCAACCGATGAAACAACTCGTGGTATCGCCTGCCATCAAATGTGAACGGGCCGATATTCTCGAAACCCTCAGTGTGTACGGCGTCATCGTAGTTGTTCTGAACTCCGAAGTCCTTCCAGATAATTACGTGATCGCCGTGTTCGACTGAAACCGTGACGGCGCCGCATCCCAGGTCGCCGCATTCCGGACAGATGTAAAGCGACGTCCGCTCGTGGGCCATGTCCGGCGGGCTCTGTCTGAGCAGTCGATCGATGCTTGCCTTTTCAGTGTCCGCGTCCAGCCAGCCGAACGGCGAGATGAAATCCACATCGAGTAGAGACGACAGCGCCACTCCATCGATTACGAAGTCGAGGTAGCGCCGCTCAGTACGGCCTCCGCCGCCCGGCCGTGTGGTCCAAGCCACATCCAAAGTCGATACCACGAATTTACTTCGCTCCCGCCGTCACTGCGCGCTGGTACGTCGCGGTAAGATCGCCATACTCCATGAGCTCACGAACCTTCATGTTCGCGCCCCACGAAACCCCACCGCTCTTCGCCCTGCTAAACACAGTGGGGTTCTTAGGTTCGAACCCCAACGCCTCGAGAATGATCGTGCAGGATCCGCACACGGGCTGATTCGGGCAGAACACTTTCTTTCTCGCGGCGCGCGCCAGTTTCCTCCACGCCGCAGCCACCGTCGCCTGCGCAACTATAAACTTCCTGAGCGCTTGCATCTCCGCGTGTCCATACTGGCCGCTCGATACGCCCGAATAGTTCTGGCCGTCTACCGTCACGGTCACGACAGCCCTTCGCTGTGGTTTTTTTGCTCCCTTTCGCGGTCTTCTTGTCTCCTGAATAACGGCTGGTGCGTATAACACCTTCGGAGCCGCCGCCGGCGGTCCAGGCGCGATGGCTTTAGGCTGAATCGGCTTGGGTTGTATCGGAGGCCGTGCCACAGGCTTTGTCGGACGAGGCGGTGGAGGGCTCAACGACGGGCGCGCCGGCTGGCCGGGTCGTGGACCTTGGGCCGCTGAGTTCTTGGTCTGTAACGCTTTTGTCGCCGGTTGCGGTCGGTAGATCGGAGGCGAGACGGGCTTCGCATTTGGTTTTTTATTCATATGGGCTACACCAGATTCCCACGACCCGGATCTTTTTTCAACAGATTTCGAAGCCCCCGTGCCGTCATAGACAGAACCTGAATCACAGATCTATTATTCCTTCCCCATCCTCAGTTGGTTTTGGAACTGTCGACGTTTACAGGCGTAAACACCTTCCAAAAGGAGATCAGCGTCATGACGGCTAAGTCGCACGTCCGCTACGTAGCTTCAAAACTTCTTCCTCTATTCTCGTGCCTGCTGCTTTTGTCGACGGTTGCATTGGCACAGGGCTCGGGAAACTATTGCGAACCGTCGCCGGTCATAAAAGCGGATTTGAAGAAAGTCGCCGACGTTTACGAGCAACCGCTACCCTTCTCCGTACGGCTGCAACGGCAGAAGACGATGCTTCAGGAGTTGGTGAGTAAATACCCGGACGACTTCTTCGTGCAGCGACGTTATCAGGACAGCCGTCGGGCCGGTTTTTTCGCGGACGTGAATGCGCTCATCGTCGACTATCGCTCGCAGATGGAGAAGAAGCCAAACGATCCCGTGGCCGCGTATCTGTACGCGCGTTTGCTCATCGGACGCCAGACCAAAGAAGCGCTCGCAATCGCGGAAAAACTCACTCAGCAATCACCTGATTTTCCCTGGACGCATTTGCAATTAGCGGAGATCTACAACTATCCGAGCTTACGCGACGTGGCAAAGTCGACGGATCATCTGAAGCAATGGATCGCGAAGTGTCCAAACGAAAAATCCAGCTTCAACCTGGTTGCACGTCTCGGCAACAAGGAGTTGATGACTGCCGCCGCACAACGCTTGCGCACGATCGTCGAGTCGTCTTCCAGCAACGAAGATCTCACTTACTGGGACAACCTTTGGACGCTTCAGTTCAAGTTGAAGCCTGTGCCCGAACACCCGCAGGTGCGCCAACAGATTACCGAAGACTTAAAAACCCTTCGCGCCAAAAATCTCAACAGCAAAGAATGGCTCCAGGCATTGCAAGCAGGCTACAAGCAAATTGGCGACAAGGCCGGCCAGCGTTGGGCGGAAGACGAAATCATTCGCTTGTTTCCGAAGTCTGATACGGCAAGGCTGCTGTTTCACTCGCGCTACAACGAGGAACACCCGTATCCGAAACCCGACGATCCGGAACCAAAGAAGCAAGCGTTTTACCGGGCGACGCTTGAAACGACGTCGGAATGGATTAAGCGATGGCCCACCGACGAATTCACCTGGAGCCGGCGCATCAATGCGTTGGAGAACCTCAAAGGCGCGACAGCCGAAGACATGGAAGCGGCTTACAACGGTTACGCAAAAGCCCACGAGCTGGAAGGCTACTCTTTCTCAACTCCACCACTCGAAGTGACAGTCGCGCGCTTTTATCTGAAACGCGGGTATCGTTTACAAAACATTCCTGTCTTTCTTCAGAAGGCACTCGAGGAGATGGCGAAACGCGAAAAGAGTCTGGGCGTATCCGACCTCTCTCCGCGAGGCGACGAATTCGACAGCGGTCTCAACTTCACACAGTGGCAAGCCTGGCCGTTACTCGCCGAGGCATACGCCCGCACCAAACAACCCGCCAAAGCGAACCAGGTGCTGGTTGAAATGGCGGCGGCGTTAAAAAAGAAGGAGCCCGGCGAGAATGCGACGGACGCCAAAAAGCGATCGTACACATACAACGCAGGTATCTACTGGGAGACCGTCGCGAAAGTTGCCGAGGCTGAGCAGCGCAAACTCGATGCGTTGACGGCGTATCAAACCGCCCTCGCCGTGCGTTCGAGGGGGTCAGCTCAACCGGACGAGTTGAGAGACAATACACAGCGTTTGTGGAAGGAATTGGGCGGCACGGATCAGGGATGGAGCGCTTACCTGGCGCGCGTCGATTCGAAGAGCAAACCGGAGGCGGCGGAAGTTGCCACCTGGAACAGCAAGAACACAGCCATGGCCGATTTCGATCTCACGGATCTCGAGGGTCGAAAATGGACGCTCGCTGATCTGAAAGGGAAAGTAGCTCTTATCAATCTGTGGGCCACGTGGTGCTCGCCTTGCCGCATGGAGCTGCCTTATGTGCAAAAGCTGCGCGAGCAACTGAAGGACAGGAAGGACGTGGTCATTCTCACACTCAACATCGACGAAGAAGTCGGTCTGGTTGAGCCGTTCATGAAAGAGAACAAATACACGTTTCCCGTGCTACTGGGCCAGGCTTACGCCGACGCGCAGGGCGTCAACAGCATCCCGCGCAACTGGGTCGTTGCTGTTGATGGCAAGGTCATGTTCGAGGGAATCGGGTTTGGCAACGATGGCGAGGAATGGATGAAGAAGGCGGCGCAGGTAATTGAGAAAGTAAAAGGCGCGAATTAAAATTCATCCCGGCATCATGAAGTGGCAGGACAACATCATTACCAGCACTGAGGGAATCCGGGCGCTGCTCGACGAGACCAGGACGATAGCAGTGCTCGGCATTAAAACCGAAGCTCAAGCCGGTCAACCGGCATTCTACGTCCCAAAGTACCTACACACCGCGGGGTTTCATGTGATTCCGGTGCCCGTCTACTATCCGGATGCGAAGCAGATACTCGGGCGAGAGGTCTTTCGCCGGCTCGCCGACATTCCGATCTACGTCGATCTCGTTAACGTCTTTCGCATGTCGCACGACGTTCCTCCGCACGTCGACGACATTCTGGCGAAGATGCCGAAGGCAGTATGGATGCAATCCGGAATTCGCAACGACGCCGTTGCCGAAACACTCGCGAAAGCCGGCATCAAGGTCGTGCAGGATCGCTGCATCATGGTTGACCATCGCTACCTTCAGAGATGACTCTCTCGCGGCGCCCGAGCGAGAACGGGTTTAATGCTCATAGATGCATTCGCTTCAGCATCTCAGCGAAACGTTTATCACTGCGTAGCGGCCACAACTTTCCGGTGTCATTACCCCATCGTTCTTGCACGTCGCCGCTCCTAAACTGCGTGTACTTCATATGTGTACATAGCCGTTGACTTTTTCTTTAAACCGGAATACGCTGCCGCCGCTTTGAGCCGAAGGTGCCTCCGAGCTTTTGCATCCTCGCATACTCGCGTCATCCAGTCTTCGAAGTCGTTTGACTTGTCTTAGAACTGTCTTCAACTATCAAAGACAAAAGTGTGCGCGCTATCGTCGCGTTCGAATCAGATGGTCTTTACCCGCAAGGTAATTCCCGCACGCGCCATCGCCGGCGCGTCACGCCTTGCGCGCGTCTTTCCGACGACGAAGGCAGGGACTATTCCTACTTAGTTGGTCGCGAGTGCATATTTCATGGCAGGCGAAATCAGATAGATGGAAAATCGACCGTTGCTTATTAACAAATTATTCCTGGCATTCACGCAGTTCCCCGTCGTTTTAGGTTGGTGGCTCTGGTGGGAGCCCGCGAAGGCTAGACCAGTCCTCGCGCTCATATTGAGTGCATTCTACGAGTTAACCATGTTTGTCTTCGCGTTTGGGAGAAAGGTTTGGGACAAACTGGAGGAACGCGCTGTACAACACGTTTCGAATTGGATTTGGACCTCAATAAATCAATTCGCGCCGGGTTTTCGGCGCCGGTACAAAAAACAAATTCTAAACGACTATGGAATCTTCAATGTACGCGGACTTGGATTAATGAGTACCTATTCTCTTCCTCTCGAACACGTATTCGTCGATCTCCGCATTGTTACAAGCAACCCGCAGAAATTTAACATCGACCTCCTCGCGCAAACTGAGGCTGAATCCAGCGGCCCCATTTGGCACTACTTGCGTTCAAGGGATTCTAAGCCTCTAACCGCTTTCGATGTCCTCAATAGCTTACCCAATCGAAATCATGCAACTGCTCTCAACAAGGCTCTGGTTATCGTTGGCCCTCCCGGTTCGGGCAAAACGACTCTGCTGCAACATATAGCACTGACGTTTGCCTCCAATCGCCAAAGTCATTTCGGCGTTTCAGGTTCGACACCGATTCTGCTGTTCCTTCGGGATCATGTTAAGGAGATCACCGACAATAAACCGCCTTCCTTGGGCAGCCTTCTGTACGCCTACTTCAGCCAAAGCGACAGATTTCCCGGCCTAAATACTCCTTCGAACTGGTTCGACAAGGAGCTGAGGCGTGGAAGGTGCACGGTTTTATTTGATGGCTTAGATGAAGTAGCCGGCCTAAACCAACGCCAACTTATTTCCAATTGGGTCGATGAGCAAGTAAAGAATTATCCGGCTTCTAGATTCGTGCTTTCAGCGCGACCGCAAGGTTATCGCGATGCGCCCTTAATGCGCGCCCACATTTTAGAGGTCCAGCCATTTACCAGAGAACAGGTCCAGAGATTCATCGGAAACTGGTACTTGGCAAACGAGATAATGGCGTCCGGCGGTGCTTTGGATGAGACGGTCCGACGTCGCGCGAGCAAGGACGCGACGGATCTATTTCGACGGTTGCGCATGTCGCCATCCTTAAGCGCTCTGACAGTGAATCCCCTATTGCTTACTATGATCTCAATGGTTCATCGTTACCAGGGATCTCTACCCGAGACGCGAGTGGAGCTTTACGCGGAAATATGCGAGGTTTTATTAGGACGCTGGCGCCAAACAAAAGGGGTACAGGAAACGCTAACTGCTGCTCACAAACTTAGCGTTCTTCGGCCGCTGGCTGCAAAGATGATGGAATTAAAGCTCCGTGATATCTCAACAAACGAAGCGATGGGGGTTATCTCAGCACCCTTGAAACGCTTGGGACTCACTTACAAAGCGGCGGAAGAGTTTCTCAGTGATTTGCAGCGCACAAGCGGGCTGATTTTGGAACGTGAAGCCGATCACTGGAGCTTTGCTCACCTGACTTTTCAGGAATATCTCACGGCGTCACAGTGGCACAAACAGAACATCAACTGCCCCTGGGTCCAGATGGTCGGCGACAGCTGGTGGCATGAAACTCTTCGTTTGTATGCAGCTCAAGGAGACGCTACGAGTTTGGTGCGTACCTGCTTGGAGACCGACACGTTGCCATCCTTGATACTGGCTGCCGAGTGTCTCGACGAAAGATGTGAAATTGAGCTGAGCGTTCGCCACGCGGTTGAGACCAGGGTGATAGCCGACCTCGAGTCTTCCCACGCCGCTCGGCGCCGCTTTGCAACCGAGGTGCAATTAAGTAGACGCCTTAAATCTCTTCAGCCCATTGACGATGAAGTAGAGATTGATCTGAATTACATAACGGGTGCTGAATACCAGCTTTTTAAGGACGAGACAGCCCAACCTCACCGATACTTCGCCGGAGATCATGCGAGCGAGCGAGTCTTCGCGAGCGGCGAGGCACTGAAACCCATAAGTGGAGTTAGAGCAGTAGACGCAGCGGCATTTTGTGCCTGGCTGAGTCAACGATCAGGTAACGGTTTCTGGTTTCGTTTGCCTTCAGATAACGAAGCGCGAGAGTATCCTGCTCAAGTAAGCGACTTTGCTGCGTGGTGTAAAAAGGACAACAATTTCGTTCTTGTCGGGCTCCCAGCCAACCATGAAGCCGCCATCCTGCAGCACCTTCGCACCATGTCGAGTCTGCCGTTGCCCAATACGATTGAAGCTCTGGATTTCTCTCAGTTTCTCGAGGAGTCGCTGAAGGCGATTCGCAGATCTCGTCGATCCCGGCAGGGAAGGTTATTACAAACATTGGAGCCTTTCATCGAGCTCGCCCACGATCTCGAGAAGGATGGACATTTGAATACCGACCATGACCGTGCTCGATTTCAGGAACTGTCGCGTAACCTCATTCTAAATCTGGCGCTCAAAATTGATGCGGAGCTGTCTGAGATCGGTATCCAAGAGATCAATTCCGTAATCGCTGCTTTAGACCGAGGCGAGATGGTGGAAGCTCGTCTGATTGCAGAATCTTGTATGGGCCATCCCATGGTCTCTGTGAAGAGCTCAAGCAAATTTCTATACGAATTGCTCACGGTCGTTACTCACGTCCAACCGGCTACTTCGAGCTCTGTGCGGAAGATAATCTGTAAAATGATCGAATATATTGATGTTAAAGAACCAAAGGCCGTGAAGCCCTTCTTAGGACTTTATTGGCGTTGTCAAATCGTTGCGGCGCGAGAACGTGGTGACCTTAAAGCTTGGGAAAGCATCAGGATTGTACGTCAGCAGATTAACTAATTACTTGAGCTTGAATCAAAAGGCCGGTCTCGACAGTCCGATACATTTCGATCTCGTGAACGTCTTTCGGGTGTCGCACGATATCCCTCCGCACGTGGAGGACGGCTCGACGGGCGAATAAAAGTCTTTTGCTCCCCTGACTCGGTTTGATATTCTGGTTTTGCCTGTACTGCCCGCGCGCTCAAACTACTTAGCATCAGGTGAACAAATGAATCCCTCCCCCTACCGTGCACCGTTCAAGTCGGCGCATCTTCGAGCCACCATCGTAAAGATTTTACTGATCGTAGGCGCCGCGGCTGCTGGTCTGTCGTTACTGGCTGACGCGCTTTCACTTGCGTTCCCGCCACTCGCCGAGGATCAGGAACTGGCTGACAATCCTCTCGGCGCCATCTTGGTGTTCATAATTCTCCTGCTTTCATTTCTCGAATTAATTATCTATGTGACAACGGTCGTGTTTTTCTCTATCTGGCTCTACCGCGCGGCGGACAATGTGCGGGCATTCGACACCTGGCGGCGCCTTAAACATTCACCCGGATGGGCGGTGGGCAGCTTCTTCGTTCCGTTTCTGAATTTGGTTGTTCCTTATCGTGCCGTGAAGGAAGTATGGCAAGAGAGTGGACCACCGGGTGAGCAGTATTTATCTGCGACTAATCCTCCTGCATTCTTTCCTGTTTGGTGGTTGTTTTGGCTCCTTGCATCGTTTGCCGGCAACGCCTCGTTTCGAGCGTCCTTCAACGAGAATATCCCCGAGAGTACCGCCACGATCATTTCTGCCGTTGCGGGCGGCCTGGCCATCGTCGCGGCGATGTTTGCCTATTTAGTTGTGGATTCGATCGACAAGAAGCAGGAAGAAACCGCCGCGACGTTAAGGCTCGGGCAACCCCCGGGGCCGCCAGGTCCTCCAGCCGACCTGCTAATGCGGGATGCAGTAGAGCCGGCGTTTAGTCCGGCAACCTCTCAGCAAAGTTAACTGGTCCATCTGCCGGCTACAGTCTGCGAATGCGTGCGGCCCAGCCGCCGCCCGGCGCCAGCTTGATCGACAATCGAGTCTTGTTGTCTACGTTGCTCTTCACTCGCTGGTAGTCACTTCCGGTCCGTTCAGCATTGACGCCGTCCTTGTATTGGTCCAACTCATACCTTCCGCCGCCAAGAAATGTAAGGCTTAGTTGAAGCTCTCGGCCGGTCCAATCAGTCATCGCGCCAACATACCAATCCTCATTACGCCGCCGTGCGATGACGACGTAGTCTCCCATCTTAGCGTCGAGCACCAGCGTCTCGTGCCAAACCGTGGGAACAGGTCCCAGGAAGTTCATGATCTCCGGCTCGCGCAGATAGTGAGACGGACTGTCTGCCAACATTTGCAACGGGCTCTCGTAAACGACGTACATCGCCAGTTGATGACAGCGGGTGCCTAAGCTCATCGGACGCTCGAAAACGGCGGCGAAATTTCTCTCGGCGCCGCTGTTGGCCATCGCGCCAGGCGTGTAGTCCATCGGACCGACAAGCATACGCGTAAACGGCAGCGTGACGTTATGCTCAGGATTGGCGTACTTGCTCCACTTCGTCTGTTCCAATCCACGCACACCCTCGTTCGTGAGCAAGTTGGGCCAGGTGCGAGTCATCGTGGCTGCCCTGATCCCGCCGTGAAAGTCGACAAGCAGCTTGCGTTTCGCAGCCTCGCGACAAACTCGCTGGTAAAAATCCATCAGCTTTTGATCGTCGCGCTGCATGAAATCGACCTTCAGTCCTTTTACTCCCCACCTGGTGAACTGATCGAAAGCTGGTCCAAATTGATCGTCGAGTGTCTTCCAAACCACCCACAAGATGATGCCGACGTTCTTCTGTTTGCCGTAAGCCACCAGCTCCTCGATATTCATCTCGGGAACGACCTGAAGCAGGTTACCGAGTTTGTACCAGCCTTCGTCGAGAATGATGTACTCGATTCCGTGCTTTGAAGCGAAGTCGATGTAGTACTTGTAAGTGGCGGTGTTGATGCCTGATTTGAAGTCGACGCCATAGATGTTATTCGCGTTGTACCAGTCCCACGCGACTTTTCCCGGCTTGATCCAGCTCGTGTCGTCGACCTGCGACGGCTGGGCCAACAGGTAGACCAACTGATTCGTGATCAGATCGGCGTCCGTTTCTGCGACCCCGACGATGCGCCACGGAAACGTGCGCGTGCCTTTCGTCTCGGCGATGTAATCCGCGGTCTTGGTCACGGTGAAATCGCGATCGCCCTTTAGTTCTTCCGTTAATGGAAAGCCGGGAAACGTCGCCGAGAGAGTCGTGTTGCTGTTCCCGCGAAACCATAGCCCTGGATAGTTGGCGACGTCAGCGTCGGCGATCATCAGTTTCGCGCGGCCGTTGGCATCGACGATCACCGGAATACTGGCGAGACTGGCAGCCGGAATATCCTTCAGCGGCAGATACAGAAACTCTCGTTCGTTATGAGAAAAGAACCCGTCTTCCTTTGGATAAAAAACATGAAAATTGCCGGCGAAGCTCAGAGTTGCGTCTTCGTTATAAACTCTGACGGTGTTCTGCGGCAGGGAAGTTTCGAAGCGGTAGGCCATGCCTTCGTTGTAAAGTCGGAACACAACGGTGTAAGAGTCTTTAAATTGCAGTCGCAATTCGTTGTAATGTTCGCGAATACGCCCGGACTTTAGCGGAACCGGTACGAGGAAATCCCGATTAACCGTTGCTGGTGTCGCCGACACGACCTGAGGAGCGATTCCGAGTTTCCGGTGTTCGACGTCGAGCACGAGAGTGGAATTCTCGAGCAGTGGCGTCTGGTTTAGTAGCAGGTCGTATTCGATCTTTGGCCCAACGTCTATGCGCAGGTTCAGTTTTTTGTTGGGAGACGAGAGTTCGTAAGTGGCGCCGTGAGTGTGAATCACGAACAAGAGCAGCGCCGCCAGCGCGAAGGCGATCGACTTTGCGTTAAGTAATGTGTTGTGTTTTGGCGTCATGATCGGCCCATTGTAGCCAGAAATTCAGATGAGGGAAGTTTTTTGAAAGCCATGAGGCGACTAACACTAATGAGGCGTCAGGCGCAACCTGCTATGAAGCTGGGGCGCCTGGTAGCGCCTGACGATGTCTGTGGCAGGGCGTTTGAAGGGATTAGGAAAACGAACAGAACTAAACAGGTTAGTGTCGTTTTCATTTAGGTGCTTTCCGATGAAGATCCAGGTTTTAGGACCAGCTTTGCGATGGCGCCGCATCGCTTCATTTTACGGATGGAGATAGAAGACCTTGTTCATCACCTTCCACTCGCCGTCGACCTTTAACAGGGTGAAAAAGTCGGTGAAGCGGTGACCGCT
>DASRIM010000280.1:0-14007 GCA_035649995.1 Pyrinomonadaceae bacterium
CGCAATTCCGGTGGTTTCAATCGCCGTTTACTACGACGTTGGTTCGCGCAACGAGAAGGAAGGCCGCACCGGCTTTGCTCACTTGTTTGAGCACATGATGTTTCAGGGTTCGGAGAACGTTCCGAAAGCCGCGCACTTTCAATACATCTTCAATGCCGGCGGCACGATGAACGGCACCACTTCGACAGAGCGCACAAACTACTTCGAGACTTTGCCTTCAAACTATTTGCCACTCGCTTTCTGGCTCGAGAGCGATCGCATGCGCTCGCTGAAAGTGACGCAGGAAAACCTCGACAACCAACGCAACGCGGTTCAGGAAGAAAAACGGCTGCGCTACGACAACCAGCCGTACGTCAACGCGTTTCTGCGGATGAACGAGCTGATATTCACTAACCCCGCAAACGCGCACTCGACAATCGGTTCGATGGAAGATCTCGACGCCGCCACGATCGACGATATCCGGGAGTTCTTTCGCATCTATTACGCTCCGAACAATGCAGTATTGACAGTCGTCGGCGATTTCGATACCGGGGAAGCCCGATCGCTCGTCGAGAAATACTTCGCCAACATTCCGGCCCAGCCGGATCCTCCGCCGGTCGACGTTTCCGAGCCCGCGGCAGTCGCGGTTCGCGGCGAGACTTTTCCCGATCCGTTAGCTCCGGCGCCGGCGTTTGTTCTCGGTTGGAAGATTCCCGCGAGACGCACGAGGGCGTTCTACGCGCTCTCGCTCGCAGGTACGCTGTTGTTTGAAGGCGACAGTTCGCGTCTGTATCAACAACTGGTCAAGGGCGACGAATCCGTCGTCTCCATCGAAGGCGGCATTGACGAGCGTCGTGGTCCATCCGCGCTGTACATCTTTGCTTTGCCGAAACCCGGTGAAGAAGTCGAAGTTATTCGCAAGAAGATCTTCGAGGAGATCAACCGGATCGGCAACGAAGGGCCAACTGACCAGGAGATGGAAAAACTCCGCAACTCGCTCTGCAACGACTCTGTGCGCGGGCGCCAGTCGACGATGTACCGCGCCCAGCGGCTCGCCGAGTTTGCCCTGTACGACTCCGATCCGCGGCTGGTGGATTCCGAGTTGGACCATTACCTGAGCATCACCGCGGCGGACATCCAGGACGCCGTCAAACGTTTCGTCGACGTCGACAATCGCGTCGTGCTGGACATCGTTCCAGCGGAGGCTGAAGCCGCCGAGGCGGCAGCCGCGTCTCCGCACCCTCCCGGCGATCCGCATCAACCCGCGTCGCCATCGCCCCAGATTCCTGACGTCCCTGCTCCGGAGCCGGAGTCGCCCATGGAAGTGGACGTTGCACAAATCAAACCAGCGAAGCCTGTTGAGCAACCAGGCGATCCGGCTGACGTGCCTCCCCAAGCTAAACCTGGATCAGGGCCGTTGCATCCATAAGAGATGAGCCAACAACAAGAATCTTTTCGTAGCCAGGCGCCGCCGCCGCTACAACCGCATCCGATTACTATTCCCGCACCTCGTGAGACGGTGCTGTCCAACGGTCTTACCATCGTCGTGGTCGAAGACAGGCGGCTGCCGCTTGTCAGTTATCGTCTGGCGTTTCGCGTCGGCGGCGCTTTCGATCCGCCACACCTGCCTGGTCTGACCGACCTGCTGGCCGGACTGTTGCCGGAAGGGACCGAGTCGAGAACGAGCCGCGAGATCGCGGAGGAGGTGGCGCGCATGGGCGCGAGCCTGTCGGCGGGCGCCAATTCCGATTACACGATCGTCGCCGCTTCAGCGCTGGCACAGTTCAACGATCGCATTCTGGATTTGATGGCTGAGGTCGTGTTGCAGCCGTCGTTTCCGGAGAACGAAGTCGAACTCGCGAAACAGAACACGAAAGAGAGCCTGAGACAGCAGCGGGCACAGCCGTCGTTCCTGGCGAGCGAGATGGTTTCGCGAGTGATGTACGGCGATCATCCCTACTCGGTCGTGGCGCCGACGCCGGAGTCGATCGATCGTTCGTCACGCGATGAGTTCGTCAACTTTCATCGCGCGAAGCTCGTTCCGAACAACGGCGTGTTCATCATCGTCGGCGACGTTCATTACGATGAGATAGTGTCGCGTTTGGAGTCGCTGTTTTCCGGATGGGAACGCGGCGAGGATCTGGTCAGTAACTTTCCGGCGCCTCCGGTCAGGACCAGACGCACGGCGTACCTGATCGACCGTCATGGATCGGCACAGTCGAACATCGTGATCGCGAATAGCGGGATCATCAGAACGAGCCCCGACTACTTTCCGATGATGCTGATGCACACCGTGCTCGGCGCGAATGCGTCGTCGCGTTTGTTCATGAACCTGCGTGAAGAGAAGGGCTACACCTACGGCGCGTACACGAACCTGGACGCGCGCCGCAGCGCGGGCACGTTTCGCGCGACTGCTGAAGTGCGAACGCAGGTCACCAGCGATTCGCTGAAGGAGTTTTTCTACGAGTTGAACCGCATCCGCAACGAACCGGTTTCTGCGAAAGAGATCGGCGACGCGAAGTCGTACCTGACGGGCGTGTTTCCGATCCGTCTCGAAACGCAGGAAGGACTGACGGATCAACTCGTCCAGATCAAGATGCTGAACCTGCCCGACAACTACTTGCAGATGTATCGCGATCGCGTGCAGGCGGTGACGATCGAGGACATTCAGCGGGTCGCGCAGAAGTACGTCAGACCGGATGAAGCGGCGTTGATCGTGGTCGGCGATGGCTCGTCAGTGCTGGATCAGATCAGGCCGTACTGTGACGACATCGAGATCTACAACACGTCAGGGAAACGAAAAACCACGGACGGCCCCGGTCCGACCGATCCCGCCGGATCCTGGTCGATCGAGCTGGAGACGCCGCTCGGGCAGAGTATTCCCGCGACGTTGACGATCTTGCGCGAGGGTGATGCTTTTTCCGGAACGTTCAGTTCAGAGATGGGAAACGCGACCCTCGGAAGGGTCGAGCTGCACGATAATTCGTTCCAGTCGACAACTTTTTTGAACACGGATGGGCACGAATTGCCTGCTGAGCTTTCGGCCAGGTTCGACGGAGACCACGCGGAAGGGTCGTTGACCCTGCAGGAATCGCCCGCACTGCCCTTCACCGGCAGCAAGGATTAACCACAAGAGGCACAAAAGGCACAAGAAGGTCTTCAACAGGGGAGTAACAAGATCTTAAAGAGCTGTTACTCTCCTTACTCAACTATCTTTTGTGCCTTTTGTGAATTTTGTGCCTTTTGTGGCTAAAAACTCTGCGCCTTTTTGCGGTGCAAAAAACAAAACCGCCCGGCATGGCCGACATGCCGGGCGCAAATCACAGGAGGAACCGAGTGTTATGGTCGTCGCTATAAAAGCTGCGGCGATCCGTTAACCTCGCGGGCTAAGATGTGTTTTCGGGTACAGGGGTTGCTCAGTGGCTAATCGCAGTCACAGCGGAGCACGATGCCCTCGCCGCCCACCGCCCAGCCAATCTTCTTGTTGAAATGAATCGAGTAAAGGTTTTGCCGGGTTGTCGATTCTTGCGGCACCCAGGTCTTGCCTTCATCACTGCTGCGCACGATCGTGCCGTTCCGTCCGATCGCCCAGCCATCGTCGTCGTTCAGGAAATGGACGCTCAGGAGCGTGACTTTGACGTTCGTCGGGATCGCTATCCACGTTTGGCCGCCGTCGGTGGTGCGCAATAAAGTGCCGCGCTCGCCAACAGCCCAGCCGCGCTTGTCGCCGCGAAAATCGACGTGATACAGCGTCACGTTGGTGCCCGTGTTCTGCTTCGTCCAGCTCTCACCGGCGTCGCGCGTAAACAGGACCGTGCCATCGGCGCCGACGATCCAACCTCGTTTATCGCTCACGAAGTCGATGTGGATTAACTCGAGACGGCTCGGCGCGCGCTGCCGCCGCCAGCTCTGCCCGGCGTCGTCGGTGTAGACCAGAATGCTGTCGACGACGCGATCGCGTTTACTGACTGAACCAACAACCCAGCCTTTGTTCTTGCTGGAGAACCGGACGCTGTACAACTCGACTTCCGCGCCGTCGAACTCCTCAGGAACAAAGCTGCGCGACTTGGTCCAGCTCGCGCCATTGTCGCGCGTAAGGAAGATCGAGTTTCCGGCGAGCAGGAAACCGATCTCCTTGTCGCGAAAATAGATGTCGTTTATTGCGGCTTTCGTGGCGACGTTTTGACGCACCCACGTTCGGCCGGCGTCGTCGGTGCGGCTTAAAAATCCTTCGTCGCCGCCGACCCAACCGCGCTTGTCGTCAACGAAGTAGACCGTGTTCAGATCGTTGCCGCCAGTGTTGACGCGCATGGGGATCCACCCACCTTGCGCCTTAACGAGACCGATCGATGTCAGTAGTACCAACCCGGCGACCGGAAGCCGGAGGAGCTTGGAAGTTTGGGTACTCATGGTTTGTAAATTTTGTACCCTACTTCCAAGCCTCAATTCAAGCCGCATTAACCCGGTAAACGCGTCCCTCAAAAACGACCAGTACCCGATCGCCCAACGCGAAGTAACTTCCTAACTGCGAATGCTGTTTGACCAGCGCGAAGTATTCTTCGCTGCCAAACTTCACCGCGGTCTCCGGTAACTTCGCTTCAGCTTTGAACTCGGAATCGGTCCAGACGCCGTTAACCAGATAAAACGTCTTGCCGGCCACGCGTCGCACCGCCTCAGTGCGATCTGCCTCTTCCAAAAACACACTTTGCTGCCGCTGGCGCGCGACTTTGCTTTCCTTGACTGCATCCACGCCGGTCATACCGAGCACGGGAGCTGGAGCAGCCTTCGGCGGACGCGATGTATTCAAGCTACCAAAATCGGCCGTGCCGGTGCCGGCTACGCCGCCCCGGCCGGGAGTCGCGAGCTGAGTGATTTGTCTGTCCTCCAGTGCCAGATACGACGTGTATGGCGTGACGATGCCGTAGCGAGTTCCGAGGTCGACGATCTCGTCTCGCAACTCCTTCTGCTCGCCGTTGGTTCGCACCTGTTCCATCAACCAGCCTACGCGGCGCGTGGCCCACAAACGCGGCAGGTAATCGTTCGCTTCCTCGCGCAGCGGAAAACTCAGCTTGTCGTACGTGTACGCGCGCGTCTGGCCGTTCGATTTACCCGAGAGACGCAGGCGAACTGATTCGAGCGTCGCGGCGTTGTTGTAACGTCCGATGAGCGTCACCTGCGATCCGCGAAAGACGTCGGGAATCGCGCGCGGGTAAACGAGATCTGTTTGCGCGCCGCCGAGGTCGAGTTGCAGATCCGTGAGCACCGGATAGTTCACTTTGGTGAAGAAGTTCGAGACTTTGACTTCCAGGTCTTCTTTCGGCTCGACGTAATCGGCGACGCCGCCGTTTTCCGCGGCCAGTTTGTCGAGCAGCGCGGTGTTGACGTTGTAACCGACGCCAAACGTAAACAACCGCACACCGGGTTTGCTCGCGCTGCGCACGTTTTCGACGATCTTCTCGATCCTCGTCTCGTCAACGGTCGGCAAACCGTCAGTCATAAAGATGATGATCTTCGGCCGCTCTCGATCTGCTTCACTGAACTGGCGCAGCGACGCCAGCAGCGACTGATTGATGTTCGTGCCGCCGACCGGCTTCAGCGCTTTGACGAATGCGGCGCCGCGCTGGCGTCCTTTCTCGTCAGCCGCAATCAATCCCGCTTCCATCAAATGTTCTTCACCGGCAAACGAGATCACGTTAAAGCGATCCTGAGGACGCAGGATGTTCACACCGTACAGCAACGCAGATCGGGCCTTTTCCATTTTGCCTTCATCGGCCATCGAACCCGACGTATCAACCACGAAGACGACGTCCTTGGCCGAGTATTCCTGGTCGGTCCATTCGTCTTTCGGCGAGATCATCAGGAGGAAATAACCTGCCTTGCCGGGCTCGCGGTGAGTGAGCAGAGTCAGACCAAAGTCTTCTTTGGAAATGGTGTAGAAGAGTTGAAAGTCCTGCGGCTCTTTTGCGCCGGCAGTTTCAAACGAAACGAGTGAACGGCGATCGCTGTGACGCTTGACGTCGATCACGTGCGTTGGCGAATAGACGTTGCGCAGCGGTTCTTTGCTTTCGACTTCGACGCGTCCCGCCACCGTACCGATCTGCGTCGCCTGACGGCCGGTGCCCAACGGATAGCGATACGAAACCGTGCCGCCTTCCGCGCGCACGACCTGCGTGTACGTCAATTCGAGCTTCTTGTCCGAGTGCGGAAGGATCGGAAAGATGCTCGCCTGAAAGAGGTCCTTGCCGGCGTACTCCAACAGGCCCGGGTCGCGCTGGCGCCGCACGATCTCTTCGTAGATTCGACGCGCCTCTTCGCGCGGCCTGACTTCGCCTACGAGTCGCTGGTTACCTTCCCAAATCGCAAATTCGGTGATCGACGCCGACTCCGGAATCGGAAAGAAGTACGTGCCTTCGAGCGTCGCGCCCGTGTCGTTCCGAAAGACCTGTTCGACGTGCGTGGTCGCGACCTGGGAGCTAATGCGCGTGTCGATCTTAATGGACTTGACGGGCAGCGAGCGCGGGAGCGTGATTGGCGGTCTTTCCTGAATCGGCGGCGGGCACCGGCGGCACGGGCCAGGAACGATGACGCCCTGCGCGTTTGCGACTACCGCGGCGGCGGCAAAAACCATGAATAAGACCAGGATTCGTGTCACGCTGTTTCGTTTCGGCATATGAGTCTCCAAACTAAGGCATAAAACCTCTGTTGGTAACAGAACGGCCGGCTGGATGGTTCTTGCGCGGGTTTAGTGCAATTCTCGCAGGCGCTTGTTAAAAAACGCGACGGAGGCAGCGACAACGGTGACGACGAGGCCGCCGACAGCCAGCGTCCGCTGCGGCCCGAAATGACTGGAGGCTGCGCCGGCGATGATGTTTCCCAGCGGCATCGTTCCCATGAACGAAAGTATGAACATGCTCATCACGCGGCCGCGCATCTGATCGGTAACGAGCTTCTGAAGCAGCGTGTTGGTTAAGGCGACCGAAACGACGACCGCAAATCCCAACCCGAACAGGAACGTCAACGAAAGAGCAAAACGCGTGGTGAGCGCGAAGTTTGCGATGCAGATGCCGAACATGATCGCGCCGCCGAGCACAAACCAGCCTTTGCGACGGAAGTCGCCGAGGTAGGCGACCAGCAACGCCCCAATGAAAGCGCCGGCGCCGGCCGTTCCCATCATCAACGCCAGCCCCGTTTCGCCGAGATGAAAAATGTCGCGCGCGTAGATCGGAACCATCGTGAAGTAGGGCGCGCCGAACAGACTGTTGACGGCGGACAACATCAACAACGCCGACACGCGCGGGCGGTTGCGCACGTAGCGAAAGCCTTCGACGAGGTCGCGCCACAAAGCGCGGCGATCGCGGACGGAGTGCGCCGGCGCGGACAGAGAGTGTTTCTCCTGTTTCACCATCGCGAGTGAGGCCACGACGAACACGAACGAAAACGCATTCGCGAAGAAGCAGCCGGCGAGACCGAAGACCCGAAACCCAACGCCCGCGAGCGTCGGTCCAACAACGCGCGAGAGTTGAAACTGCGTCGAATTCATCGCGATGGCGTTCGCGAGATCTTCACGGCCGACGAGGTCGTAGGTCATGGCGAGAAACGAAGGGCTGGCCAGCGCCATGCAGCAGCCGGTGACGAACGAGAAACCCAGGACCATCCATCTGTTCACGACGTCCGTCGCGACGAGTATGGCGAGGCCCAGCGCGGCGAAACCCGCCGCGACCTGCGTGTAGAGCAGAAGACGGCGGCGGTCGATCAAGTCGGCAAAGACGCCGCCGATCAACGTAAACATGAACCCCGGCGCAGTGGCGACGAACGCGTCGAGTCCCAACCAGAAAGGCGAATTGGTCAACTGCAACACCAGCCAGCCTTGCGCTACCGTTTGCATCCACGTGCCGATGTTCGAAAGAAACGCGCCTGTGAGGAACAGACGGAAGTTGCGATGGGAAAGCGCGCGGAACATAGCCGTCCGCCGCGCTGTCGCCTGGAATTTTCTTGGTTCGATGTCTACTTCTTGTTCGATCAAAACTACAACCCGCGCCGCCGCCAGGCCGACAACGATCCGCCGCCGGCGCCTCGCCGTTCCGCAATGATCTCCGTGATGATCGCGAGCGCCACTTCTTCCGGACTGACGGCGCCGATATCAAGCCCGATCGGCGCGTGAATCTTTTTAAGTTGCTCGTCAGTCGCGCCCTTCTCGCGCAGACGTTCGATCACGATCGACGTTCTACGTTTGCTGCCGATCAGTCCCGCGTAATCAGGATTCGCGCGCACCACCGCGTTCATGCAGCGCTCGTCTTCGTTGTGACCGCGCGTGACCACCGCGATGGAAACTCCGCGCCCGTTGCCAACTGCCGCACCGACCGCGTCTTCCCAATCGGCAGCAACGACGAGCTCGATATCCGCGGGAAAGCGCGAGCGTTCGAGAAACTCGGCGCGGTCGTCTATCAGCGTCGTCTGGTAACCAGCGAAACTGCCGAGTTTCGCGAGGGCAGCGCCGACGTGACCCGCGCCGCAGACGACCAAACGCGGCGCCGGCTGTAGACGTTCGAACATCAGCAACGTCTCGCGCGCACCAGGAAAGTCCGGCGCAAACTCGTTGACGCCGTACATCCGAGTCTCGGTATGCGAACGAAGAAACTCCGCGGCCTGCTTCGCCGCCAACGAATCCAACTCCGCATTGCCGAGACTGCCGAAGATCAGGCTGCGTTCGTCGACGAGCAGTTTCGCTCCCGTTTCGGGGCCACGCACGACGGTCACAACAACCACAAGCGCACCGCGGTCGAGTAGCTCGGCAATCTTCTGCGTGATTGTCGGCGAAGCGGCCTGGTCCTTTTGTTCGGGCATTAAACCTTTCTGCTTGCCGAGGCGGGGTCTCCCGGGGATTTCTTCTGCGCTCTGCTCACTCCAAAGACAGAGCCGGCTCGCCGGACGAGCCACAATGGCCCAATCAAAAGATAGACGGGGTTCCTGAAGAAGGCGGGCTGATTGCCCTCGATTGCGTGACCAACGAATTGCAGGATCCACCCGACAATGAACAATGCGAGTGCCCACTGCCAGTTGAAAAAGAAGAGCGGCAGCGAGATAACGATCATCGGTATGCCGATGCTGTGCGTGAGCCGGTTGAGCGGATGCTGGTGTTTGGCTTTGTAGTTAGACAGAAAATCTTGAGACATAGATCACCGCCGATCGTCTAGTGATTGAGCATTCATTACGTCGATAAAAATATCCATCGTTCCACCGCAGACCATTCCCTCTTCGCTCGCTTCGTCTGCCGTGAGCGAGTAGTGATGCAGTTCAGACTTGCCGCTCCGCATCGCCGCTTGCGCTTCGGCCCAAACTTCCGCCTCGATGCAACCGCCGCCGACGGTTCCCGCAACCTCTCCATTCTGAAAGAACAACATCTTCGCGCCACGCTGCTGCGGCGTCGAGCCGCGCGTGTGCGCGACGGTCGCTACGACCACACGTTCACCACGAGTTGCGGCTTCGTTGATCAGGCGATAGAGATCGCGTTGTGGAATCGTCGGCATGGTACGAGGGAAATAGTCTATCACCTGGTAAATATCTTGTTTAGCTCCGCGAACGCGGCGGTTTCGCCAAGGCCGTCAAACGTACCTGTCGTCGCGATGCTTTGCGCCGCGCGCATGAACGCGCCCCACGCGACGCGAGCCAAACCGGAACCCACGGAGATGCGGCGGACGCCGAGATCCTCGAGCTTAGCGACCGTCAGGTTCGGATCGGCACGTCCGACCAACACGTTCACGGGTTTCGGCGAGACTGCTTTGACAATCGATTCGATGTGCCGCGGGTCAGCGACGCCCGGCGCGAAAAGACAGTCGGCGCCTGCTTCCGCGTACGCAGTCAAACGTTCGATCGCGATATCGAAGGAGTTCGGATCGCCGGTGAGCCATGTTTCGCAGCGTCCGGTCAGGAGCACTGGAACGCCTGAATCGTCGATGGCGCGTCGCGCTGCTTTGATCCTTTCGACGGCAAGCTGTATATCGTAGAGCGGCGTTGCGCCGTCTGGCCTCGAATCCTCGATTGAAAGTCCGGCTACGCCTGTCGCGACGCACTGGGCCACGTTGGCGGCAACACCTTCCGGATCGTCGGCGTAGCCGTTTTGAAAGTCAGCATTGACCGGCAACGGCGTTGCCTGAACAATGTCGCGAAAGTGCGCGATGACAGACGCGAACGAGTCAGGGGAAGGCGTGTCGGTCCGTCCCTGGCTGAACGCAAAACCCGACGACGTTGTCGCCAGTGCCTTGAAACCGAGATGCTGAAGATACATGGCTGATCCGGCGTCCCACGGATTCGGTATTACGAAGCAGCCGGATCTGTGCAACGCCGCGAACGTTTCAACAGCGGTTCGCTGAGTCTCATTCATATGAACAAAATCCTTTCGATTACGATTGTGATGTTGATAACAGCATACGGTGCCTTTGCGCAAACGGCGCCGGATGCCGCGGAGTTAACCAGGCTGCTCAATGAGTTTCTCGCGGGCGCATCGCGAGGCGACGCTGCCATCCACGAGCGCTTCTGGGCGGACGATTTGATCTACACGCGTTCAGCAGGCCGCCGCGTCAATAAAGCCGAGGTGTTGCGCGATGTTCGCAACGCGCCCGCACCGAAGCCCGGCGATCCGGCGACGATCTACACCGCCGAAGACATTCGCATCCAGCAGTACGGCGACACTGCGATCGTCGCTTTTCGTCTCGTCGCCACTACTGACGCCGGCGGAACCAAACAGGTGGCGAACCTGCTCAACAGCGGAACGTTCGTCAAACGCGCCGGACGTTGGCAGGTCGTGAACTGGCAGTCGACGCGCATGCCGCGCACTGTAGAAGAAAGCAAGACGGAAGCTGCCGCATTCGACACCGCGTTTCATCAGGCGATGCTCGCGGGCGACGGCGCAAAGCTCGGCGCGTTGACGGACGACTCGTTTATTTGGATCCGTCCAGAAGGCACGCAGATCAGCCGCAAACAGTTGGTGGATGATTTGACTTCGCGTCAGTTGAGGTTCGCGAAACTCGAGAACAGCAAAGTGACTGTTTCAGTGTTTGGCGACACCGCGGTGGTGCGGGGCGAGTCGCTGCGGCAGCGCTCGGCGGTTCCGGGTAGAACCATGCCGGATGCGGTCCCCGCGTCAGTCTTTTACACGTTGACTCTCGTCAATCAGGTTGGCGGATGGAAAGCGGTGGCGCTGCACACGAGCAGCAGGCCGAGTCAGGATCCGTGATGGCCGCGTGATTACGGTTCTTCCGGCCGGCGGGTGCGGCGTTCGGGCGTTGCCGCCGGCGGTTTAGTGTCCATCTGCTCGCGGCGCTGTTGCAGCTTCGCTCGCAGTGAATCGACTTCGGCGTCGGAATTCGACACGGCAACTTCCAAACGGGTTTTGCTCGTTTCCAGGAGCTTTAACTGCGACCGCAACCGATTTTGTTCGCTTTGGAGTTGACGCCGGCGCGCCTCACGCAGCTCTTCCGGGCGCGTTGAGCCGTAACCTTGCAACGCGCGCTCTATGTTCTCCGGCTTGATGGCGTAGTCGATCTGCTCGAGCTTCGACTCGACGTCGGCGATCTTGGTTTCAGTATCGAACAACTGGCTGCGCAACTGTTCCGACCGCTGCTCGGCACGGGTCAACCGCTCCATGTCGAGTTGGTACCGGTCGTCGTCCTGCATCGTGCCCAGCTTCTCATTCAACTTGTCAACCTGGTTGGATAACTTGTTGATCGTCCGCTGCATGTCCTGTTCGTTGGCGCCAGGTTCCGCGGGCTTCGTCGTCTTCTTCGCCGGGTCGATCTCCTGAGGATCCGTGGTTTCGCCAGAGGGGTCAGCGGTGCTGATAATCTTGACGTCGTTGGACGGGGTTCCCGTCGAGTCCGGAGGCGCTACGGGCGGATTCGTGATAACCGGCTGTGCGACCGCGGGCTTAGGGCGCCGAGTGCGCTTCTTCCGGGTCTGCGCGTCCGCCTCAACCAGGCAGCAGCTAACAACCACAAAGGCCGCTATGAAAACTTTAATGTAGTTGCGAATCGGCATCGGCGCACTCCTTTTCTCCGGCTTTACGAAATCCCTGCTGGCTTTAAGATACCCCGCTATCCAGATGCCATCAAGCTCCAGGCAGATGCTTCGATTCCACGAACCGTTCGCAGCCGGGTTCCAAAAATCCGTTTAACCCGCGTTTCCACGGCGTCGCCTTGCGACGACTTCGTAAACGGCGTTTTTGAAGAAGACGCGCTTGAGCCGATCGCCGAGGTGCCGCGGCGGATGCCGGCGCGCGCGTGCCCGCGCTTCGTCGATGTTGCTCTTCTCACTCAGCATCTCCAGCGGCAGATCGCGAAATAGTGCGCTCGCTGACGCGTGCGTGAGGTGCGTCGTGTGATCCGCGAACGGCCCGACTTCGTACGGAACGCCCAATGCTCGCCAGCGTGAGTGTACTCCGGCGGCGACGTGATAAAGCGGGTGATGAATGTTGACTGTGAAATAGAGCAGGCCGCCCGGCGCGAGAACGCGAACCAGCTCGCGGACGATCTGCGGCGGCGACTCCGCGTGATCGACGACGTTGTCGCAGATCACGACGTCGAAGCTCTCGTTCAGGAACGGCAGCGACTCGCCTGCGGCCGCGACAGTTGCAGCACGCCGCTGCCAACGCGGAAACAGTTCGCTGTAATCAACCGCCAACGGATCGACGCCGACGCCGATGCCCCCTTCGGATCCGAAGCAGAAAATCAGGCCGTGCGCGCCGCTTCCCACTTCGATCACGCGAGCGTTTTTCGGAATCGGCTGGAAGGTTTCGAGTAGATCGCGGACGCGGCGCGACGACTTCGTCATGGCGACGATCACCTCGTCCTCGCGCCCGCGAAGATATTCGGCTTTGTATTGTTGGTAAGCGAGTTGACGCGCCAGCGCGCGCTGGGCAAGTTTGCGCCGCCAATTCATGTCTGCGTTTTAGAAAGGCTGAACACGAAACGTTATGTTCATCGGCGGAGCACTGGTCAGCGATTCGACACTGATGAGTCGTGCGCCTGCTTCAGCATACTCGCGAACATTTGCTGGTGTGGTTTTTCCCGAGTACTCAATCGCCACTGATTGAGACAATTCCTTCGTGACGACTGCGAGCCGCCGGAATTCGTCGATTTCGAGGTCTTCGAATACGACCACGTCAGCGCCCGCTTTGATCGCGTCCTTCAGCTCGGCTTCGTTCGCGATCTGCACGGCGACTTTGTGCAGGTATCCGAGTTTTTCCTTCGCGGTCTTCACCGCGGCGTTCACACCGCCGAGAATCGAAACGTGATTCGACGTTACGACAACACCGTCGTCCAAACCGAACCGGCTGTTGTATCCACCGCCGAGCTCGACCGCGTAACGTTCGAGCAAACGCAGGCCCGGCGTTGTGGCGCGCGTATCGACGATCTGCGCGCCAGTGCCTTCAACAGCCTCGACATACTTGCTCGTCAACGTCGCGATGCCCGACAGCCGTTGCAAAAGATTCAGCGCCACTCGCTCTGCCGAGATCAACACGTCGGCAAAGCCCACCATCCTTGCGATCACTTTGCCTGACTCGACTCGCTCGCCGTCTGAAACAAACGCTTCAAGCTGTTGTTGAGAATCGAGCGTCAGAAACACTTCTTCGGCGGCTTCCAATCCGGCGACGACCATGTTTTCGCCGGCGACGAAACGCGCGCGCGCACGTGTGTTGCGCTCGACGATGGATTGCGTGGTGATGTCGCCGCGCCCGAGATCCTCGCGCAGGAACAGACCGATTTGTGAATAGAGCGCGCCTTCGTCGATCCAGTTCATTGGAGGTTCTCGATTAGTTGATCCAGGGCTTTGATGTGTAGCTCGACTTCGTTGATGCGGTTCTCGGTTTGCTGGACCTTCTCCGCCGGCGCACGGACCGCGAAATCAGGGTTCGCAAGCTGCGCACGAAGTTTGTTCTCCTCGGTTTGAAGTTTCTCCTTCTTTTTCTGCAACCGCTTCGTCTCTTCCGCGAAGTCGACCAGGCCTTCGAGCGGCACGGCGACTTCGTCCGTA
>DASRIM010000281.1:0-8862 GCA_035649995.1 Pyrinomonadaceae bacterium
GCGGCGGTCGTGTTGTCGTTGAAAGACGGGAAGCAGGTCAATTCACTTCCCACTGAAGAGGAGCTTACCAGTTCAGCCTCGCCAATCCTGGTGGGCGACGCGGTTATCGTCACGACTGAACACGGGTTACTCGCTTTTGCGCGCCCGGCGACCGCCGCGTCGAAACCTTAACTTCGGCCTACGGGATTCGTTTCGATCTTAGTTTCCGCCGATTCACCGCGGCGCCAAAACATGCTCGCCACGCGCGACAGCAGTCCATACAGGATGTAGCTAATCACGATCGCCAGCAGGACGTACTGCGAGTACAGAAAGATCAGCATTCCCACAGCCAGCGCCAGAATGATGATCCGCATGCTGCGCACCCTCGTGCCGACTGTCTTGAAACTCGAGAAACGCAGCGTGCTGACCATCATCACGCTCAACGTTCCCACCAACACCATCAGCAATCCCGAATAGATTCTCGCCCGTTCCGGACCAAAATAGATTAGCGGCGCGGGTGAGAAATGTACCAACGCTGCAATCAGACCACCCGCCACGGGAATCGGCAGACCAACATAGCTCTTCTTGTCTGTTTTGACTGTGCCTTCGGCGAGAATACGCGGCCGCGAAGCCTGCACGTTGAAACGCGCGAGCCGAAACGCGCCGCACATCAAATAGAGGAACGACAGAAACCACGCCAGACGATGAAGGTCGCTGCCTTCCGTCAGGCTCACACCATAACCCCACACATACGCCAGAATCGCAGGCGCGAGACCAAACGTGACGACGTCGGCGATCGAGTCTAGTTGAATACCGATCTCGGTAGTGGTTTTAGTCAGACGCGCGATGCGGCCGTCAACCATGTCGAACAACAAGGCCCAGCCGATCGCGATCGCGGCGCTGTCGAAGTGTGAAGTGGCAGAAACGACGTCCGGAACCGGACCGCCAAGCAGTTGAAAGCCGCGCAGCGACGCCATGATCGAAAAGAACCCCATGCCGATGTTCGCAGCCGTAAAGGCGGAAGGAAGCAGGTAGAGCCCTTTCCGCAATCCTCGACGCGGAGGGTTTGACCGCTCGTATTCCGGATCTTCTGACGTGGAGCTCATAGAATTCTCCCGATCACCGTGATGCCGCCGCGTACGCGCGCGCCTTCGCTCACAGTGACCTTTACGTTGGGCGGCAGGACGACATCCGTGCGCGAACTGAACTTAATCATTCCAAACCGCTCGCCCAGCGACAGTGTATCCCCTTTTCCCTTCCAGCAAACAATGCGCCGTGCGAGGATGCCGGCGATCTGCGTGCAGACGACCTTGATCTTTGGGCCCTCGATCGTCAGTGCATTCTGTTCGTTCACAAGGCTGGCCATCTCGTTAGTGGCCATCAAAAACTTTCCTCGCGAATAAACAATGTCGACGATCCTGCCGGGAATGGGAGCGCGGTTGATGTGTACGTCCAGCGGCGACAGGAAAATGCTGACAACTGTCGGGGAATCCGGCGCCTCTGAGACGGGTTTGACGCGCGTCACTTTGCCGTCGGCCGGCGCGACCACGACGTTCGGATCGTCAGGCGGGACGCGCTTTGGATCGCGAAAGAAAAACGCCATGAACGCCGCTACCACGAGCAGCAACAAAGCGGCCCACCAAAAGCCGAAGACTCCTGCCGCAACAGCAAAAACGGCGGGCACAACAATATAAGGAATGCCTTCTCGAACGATACTCAATCTGGTTTAAAAGCCTCTTTATTACGCTAAAGGGGACGCGCAACTTCTGTTCCACGTCCCCTTCGATTTATGAACTCGGAGAAACTGCTCGGCGCAGCTTCAGTGACTCATGCTTTGAGTCTTTTGGTATTGCAACATAATCGAATACATCTGATCTTTCAGAGCGAGTTTCTTCTTCTTGAGCGTGATTTCCTCCAGTTGTTCTTCGTCACTCGGATAGGAAAGAGCTGATAATTCACTAAGGCGTTCTTCGTACTTATGATGTTCTCTCGCTAACTCGCGAAACTCGGGATCTCGGTTTATCAACTCTTCTTTCAGACTATCCGTGGTTGCGATGTCCATGTTGGTGCATGTCTCCTTTCAGACGATGGGACTGGGCAGGATGGTTTTGGAGGTACCGGCCGGGAACCTCCATTTGGATTGTCTCGCACGGCAAAAATGGTAGCCCAACAAGTGGGTCAAATCAAGCGAGTAATTCACTTCAAACACTGTTCCACTTCAGCCGCAGCGAGAGTGCTTTAAATTACCTGTTCGCCAAGGACCAAACTCATTACCACAGCATCTTCGCGGGGATCGGAATAGTAGTCGGGGCGGCGCGCGATTGCCTTGAAACCATGCTTTTCGTACAGCGCCTGTGCGGCCTGATTGCCGCTCCGGACTTCAAGGAATGCCACCTGGACGCCGATCCGTTTGGCCGTTTCTACGATGCGCCCCAACAAGGCGCTGCCGATGCGTCGGCGCCGGTACTGGTCCCTGACCGCTACGTTGTTGATGTGCAGCTCACCGGCTGATTCGCGCGCGACGATGTAACCTGCTATTCGGTGATGTTCGATAGTCGGCCCGGGAACGATTCGGGCGATCAGCATCAGATCGCGGTTCGCGCCCTGGAGTTCGGCGTAGTAGGCAGCCCAACCCCAGCGGCTCAAACCTGTAGTTTCCTCTATCTCGACGACTTCCAGCAGATCGTGCTCGGTCATGCGCGTGATCGTGATGTCGGGTTGAGCTGATGCCATTACGTTTTTAATTGCGCGTCTGCCGGACGGACGTAGATCGCGCGCAACGTGTAGGGATCGTCGAATTGCCTCCGCTTGAATGCAAGTCTCGCGACGTGCGTCGCTAGATTGGGATCCGGCGGAGCGATGCGCCATTCTTTACCCGCCGCCGAGCTTTCGATCAATTCACGATGAACAGCCGCTCCTTCACCGCACCAGGTTACGGATTCGAGATGACCGTATCGTTCGAACAAACGCGCCGGTGGAACGTGGGCTGGTTCATCCAAAGTTTTCACCGAGTTCGCGCCGGAGACTGAAAACAGTTGCGTGAACACCTCACCGCGTCCCGCCGGCAACAGCGCGACTGAGTTTTCCGAGACGCCGCCGGAAAGCGCAACTGCTTCGAGTGTCGGTATTCCGACGGACGGCCGATCGAGTGTCGCGGAGAGCGCTTTAACTGTGGCGATGCCGATGCGCAGTCCGGTAAAACTTCCCGGCCCTGTCGCCACCGCAAACAGATCGACGTCAGACACGCTGATCTTCGTTTCGCCGAGAAGCCTGTCGACGTCGGCAAGCAGCGTATTCGAATGCGAAATTTTTGGATCGCCGCTCAGCACGGCCAGTAACTGCTCGCCGCGCGCGATGGCGACGCTGCCCGACAACGTAGCGGTTTCAACGCTGAGAATTAACGGTTCCGACATCCTCGATCGAAGTCATCCAGCCGGCTTGACCCTCTCTTTAAAATCGGCGACTGTTTTTTCCAGTCCTTCGCGCAAAGGAATCGTCGGATTCCAACCGAGCAGCTTCTGCGCTTTGGTGATGTCAGGCTTTCGCTGGCGCGGATCGTCGGCCGGCAGCGGCAGGTGCATGAACCCGGAGTTGGAACCGCAAATGCTCATCACCTCTTCCGCCAGTTGCTTGATCGTGAACTCGCCCGGATTACCGAGGTTCACGGGTTCGTGCAGATCGTCGGTATTCATCAACCGAATCAGGCCTTCGATCAAGTCGTCGACGTAACAGAACGAACGAGTTTGGGAGCCTTCGCCGTACAGCGTCAGCGCCTCGCCGCGCAACGCCTGGACGATAAAGTTTGAAACGACGCGTCCGTCGTCTTCGAGCATGCGTGGGCCGTAGGTGTTGAAGATGCGCGCGATGCGGATGTCGACGTTGTTCTGCCGGTGATAATCGGTCATCAGCGTCTCGGCGATCCGTTTGCCTTCGTCGTAACAGGAACGCAGACCGATCGGATTGACGTGGCCCCAGTAGTCTTCGCGTTGCGGATGGACCAGTGGGTCGCCGTAGACTTCCGACGTCGAAGCTTGCAGGATGCGCGCGCGAACGCGCTTCGCGAGACCGAGCATGTTAATCGCGCCCATCACGTTCGTCTTGACCGTCTTTACCGGGTTGTACTGGTAATGGACCGGTGATGCGGGACAGGCGAGGTTGTAGATCTGATCTACTTCGAGAAGGATCGGTTCGGTCACGTCGTGGCGGATGAGCTCGAACCGCGGGTTGTCGAGCAGGTGAAAGATATTCTCGCGCCTGCCGGTGAAGAAGTTGTCGAGGCAGAGCACTTCCTGGCCCTCGCCAAGCAGCCGCTCGCAAAGATGCGACCCAATGAATCCTGCACCGCCCGTTATCAGAATCCTCATTCGCGATCTCCGGTGTCTTTTTGTGGCTCGATTTGATCAACCATTTCACACCACAGGTGACCGATCGTGATGTGCGCTTCCTGAATGCGCGAGGTGCGCGACGCGGGAACTGCGACAGTCATGTCGCACATCGGTCCGAGCGGATCGGACGAAGCTCCCGTGAGCGCGATCGTGCGACAGCCGATCTCTCTCGCTCGTTCGACTGCCTGCAAAACATTTTTCGATCTGCCGCTCGTGCTGATCGCGATGAGTACGTCGCCGGCTTGAGCCAGGCCCGCGATCTGGCGCGCGAACACCTGCTCATAACCGAGATCGTTGCTCACAGCCGTCAACGCCGACGTATCCGTCGTCAACGCGATCGCCGGCCACGAACGTCGCTGCCTTTCGTAACAACCGACCAGTTCGGCGGCGATGTGTTGCGCATCGGCGGCGCTTCCGCCGTTACCGCAGAGAAGTATTTTTCTGCCGGCGGCGAGCGCGTCGCAGATCATCTGTCCTGACCGTTCGATGTCCTCGAGAGTCGAATCAAGTAAAGCTTGAACGGTTTTCAGGTGTTCCTGGAGTGAGTCCGTCAGCAGACTCGCGGCGAGTTTCGGTGAATGGCTATCCACGTTGCTGTGGAAATTAGCATAGTTTATTATTCACCGCCATTTACCAAAGCATTACTCACATATGAATAATTCCAATCCAACGCCGATGCTGCGGCAGTACCAGGAACTGAAGCAGCAACATCCCGGCACTTTGCTGTTCTTTCGCCTCGGCGATTTTTACGAGCTTTTCTTCGACGACGCCGTCACCGGCTCGCGCGAACTACAGATCACCCTCACCGCGCGGCAGAAGGACAGCGGAAATCCGATTCCGATGTGCGGAGTGCCGCATCACTCGGCTGCCGGCTACATCGCGCGCCTCGTTCGCAAAGGTTATCGCGTCGCGATCTGCGAACAGACCGAAGACGCCTCGAAAACGAAGAAACTCGTCCGCCGCGAAGTCGTACGCATCGTGACGCCCGGAACGCCCATCGATCCGCAACTCCTGGAGGCGCGCGAGTCGGTCTATCTCGCGGCGGTTTGCAGCGCGGGCGAAACGATCGGCGCGGCGTTTCTGGATATTTCCACAGGCGAGTTTCGGGTGACGCAGGAGACGGGACGCGATTCGTGGGTGCGCATTCGTGCGGACCTCGAGTCGTATGCGCCGCGCGAGTTGTTGTTCCCTGCTTCGCTCGGCGCGTTGATCAAGACCGGTCTTTCCGGACGCGCGACGACTGCGCCGCTGCCTTTGCAGAACGACGGCACGGCCGCGCCTGAGATCTCGCCGAACGAGTACGGCTTCGACGCGACGCTCACGGCGCTCGACGACTGGCAATGGCAGCGCGACGATTGCCAGACGCTGCTTGTGAATCACTTCAAGGTCCGCACGCTCGACGGCTATGGCCTGGCTCGCAAAGACGAAGCGATCCGCGCAGCCGGCGCGTGTTTGCGCTACGCGCAAGAGACGCAACGCGCCGCCGCGGCGCACGTCACGGATCTCGTGTACTTCGAGCCGCAGGATCATCTGGTCCTCGACAGCGTCACCGTGCGCAATCTCGAGCTGGTTGAATCGCTCGCGGGCGGCAGCGGCCGTTCGCTGTTGCAAGTGATCGACGAGACGGTGACGGGCATGGGCGCGCGGCTGCTTCGTTCCTGGTTGCTGCGTCCGTGCGTGAAGCGCGGCGAAGTCGAAGCGCGGCTCAGCGCGGTCCAGGAACTGTTTGCGTCGCAGATGCGGCGGGACAAGTTGCGTGCGCATTTGAAAGAGGTTTCGGATCTCGAACGCGTCATCGGCCGCATCAGTCTCGGCTCGGCGACGCCGCGCGATCTCTGCGCGATGCTTCGCTCGCTGGACCAGGTGCCGGCGATACGTGAGGCGTTGGCAGGTCTCGAATCGTCGCTGCTCGAAGTGCTGGCCGAGAACACGGACGAGCTGCCGGACGTCCGTACGCTGATCTCACGCGCGATCAACGACGATCCGCCGGCGAAAGTCGTCGACGGCGGCGTCATTCGCGAAGGCTACTCGCCTGAGCTCGACGAACTGCGTTCCATCAGCCGCAACGCCAAACAGATCATCGCCGCTTTGGAAGCGACCGAGCGCGGCCGCAGTGGCATTAGTAATCTGCGCATTCGTTTCAACGGAGTCTTCGGATACTTCATCGAGGTGTCGAAGGCGAACGCCGCGCGCGTGCCCGTCGAATACGAGCGCCGCCAAACGCTCGCCAACGCCGAACGTTTCACGACGCCCGAGCTTCGCGACTGGGAAAAGAAAGTGCTCGGCGCCGAAGAGCGGATCATTCAACTCGAGTCCGAGCTCTTCACCGACGTCTGCCGCCAGATCGCCGCCGAGACGAAACGCATTCAAATGACCGCGCGTGCGCTCGCCGCCCTTGATGCGCTTGCTTCGTTCGCGGAAACGTCAGCGCGGCGGCGTTACGTCCGTCCCGAACTTCACGACGGCGATCAGCTCGAGATAATCCAGGGCCGCCATCCCGTCATCGAGGTGTTCATCGATGAGCCGTTCGTTCCCAACAGCCTTTATCTCAACAACTCGACCGACCGTTTGCTGATCATCACCGGTCCGAACATGGGCGGTAAGAGCACAATCCTCCGGCAGACCGCGATCATCTGCATACTCGCGCAGACCGGATGCTTCGTTCCCGCTGAACGCGCGCGACTGCCGCTGCTCGATCGCATCTGGACTCGCGTCGGCGCTTCAGACGATCTCACGCGCGGACGTTCGACGTTCATGGTCGAGATGACCGAGACAGCCGCGATTCTGCACAGTGCGACGCCGCGCTCGCTCGTGCTGCTCGACGAGATCGGACGCGGCACGGCAACGTTCGACGGTTTGTCGATCGCCTGGGCCGTCGCCGAGTATCTGCACGACTCGGCAGACCATGCCGCGAAGACGTTGTTTGCCACTCACTATCACGAGCTTACGGAGCTTGCCGAGCGACTGCCGGGAGCGCAGAACTATCAGATCACTGCGACTGAGCGTGAAGGCGAAGTTGTTTTTCTGCACCGGCTGGAACGCGGGCGCGCGTCGAAGTCGTATGGAATCGAAGTGGCGCGGCTGGCGGGTTTGCCGCCGGCAGTGCTTGCAAATGCGCGTGAAGTTTTAGCGCGTTTGGAGCGTTACGAATTGGACGTGTTTGCGGAAGAGGACGTCGAAGAGCCGCTTTCGGTGAAGGCCGCGGCAGCGAACAGCGCGCTCGATAAAGCGACGACTCGTGCCGGTAGGCGCAAGGCCGCGGCGCAAGCGTCGCTGTTCGATCTGGTGAATCAGAAAGTAATCGAAGAGATCCGCGTTACCTCTGACTCTGTCACCCCGGAAGAAGCGAAAGACTTGTTGCTGCGATTGAAGTCGCGTCTGATGTAACTACTGCTCTCTTTTGCTGACGCGCCCGATGTAAAACCCCGCCCCGAAGATCATCGTCAGCAGGAAAAACACCGGGATCATTATTACAAACGTATCCCATAGCTGCTGGAGCATCTGCTGGTCCTCCTTCGATCTGATACAACGTGAGATTCAGGGCAGTGTTGACCTTAATCTAATTGATCACCTTGGCAGCGGGCAAGATTTATCTACTCACCTTCCTAAAACGCCCGCAATTGCGTTGATCGGAGGCGCGAAGAAGTAACCGCCGCCCGTCGGGATCACCCATTCGTCTTTCAGGCGAATGCGGCGCGGTCCGGACGGAGTCGGAAAGTCGATGAACCGCGCGCGGGCGCCATGCTCGTCGCGCTGGCCGATGATCGGATCGTGTCCGCCGAAGTTCGGCTGGATCGGCGAGTTGACCCAGCGGCGCGTCAGCAGTTCGAACTGGTCCTCGATCGTGCTTCCGTAACAGATGAACATCAAGCCGCGTTCTTCTTTGATCAACTTCGACGAGGGTTTCTTGACGCCGAAGATCGGCGGTCCGAACGGAATACCGCGACGCAGAATCATTCGCAGCATGCTGTCGTGCGGTTTACCGAGATCGGTGGCGATGTCGCGCGGGTTTGATTTGCGAATGTGCGCGAAGTGCGGGCAGACGTTGCCGAGTATGTCCTGCGCCGCTTGCGGAAACGGGTCGCCGCCGTATCCGGGTATCGGACGCAGCATCGACGCGAGCGTGTGATCGTCGAAGATGAAATGGTTATTGGCCCACTCATCGCCGGCGAGCGCCGCGTTGTCAGCGGTTGGCGTGCGCATGATCGGCGCGCCGCTGGGCCAACGTCCGACCAGCATCGACGCGAACTGTTGCGACGACATTCCGACCAGGGCCGCGGCGCCGATCGCGAACTTCCAAAACGCAAGCACGTCCTGTCGCAAACGGCGGCAGACGAGATACGAGCCCAACGCGGCCCACGCCGGAAAATTGCTCGCGGCTGGCGCCGGGTTGAAGAGGTGCTCCGTGTTTTGGCGCGGCTCGCCGAGAAGAAACTGTCCCGGCCAGAGCAACAACTGTCCGGGCTTCGCGAAATACTGCGCGCGCGGATCAGCGTGA
>DASRIM010000282.1:0-5986 GCA_035649995.1 Pyrinomonadaceae bacterium
CGGTTTCGAGTTCGTATCGCGCAAGATCACAAGCGCCGTCGCACGAATCAAACTCGGCCTGACATCAGAACTGCGCCTCGGCAACCTCGACGCAAAACGCGATTGGGGCCACGCCGCCGACTACGTCCGCGCCATGCACGCGATGCTGCAACTTCCCAAACCCGACGACTTCGTCATCGCAACCGGACAGTCGCACACCGTCCGCGAGCTCTGCGAAATCGCATTCGCCGAAGCCGATCTCGACTACCGCGAGTTCGTCAAAGTGGACCAGCGCTACTACCGCCCCTCGGAAGTCGATCAACTGATCGGCGACGCCTCGAAAGCACGGCGCGTCTTGAGTTGGGAGCCGACTTACACGTTCCGCGCACTCGTAAAAGAAATGGTGTCGTCAGATCTCGCGTTAACCAGAGCCTATGCCGCCAGCAATACGCGTTGAATCGGTCTCCAAGCAGTACCGGATCTACGACCGCCCGGTCGACCGGCTGAAAGAGTCGCTGACGCGCGGCCGCTGGAAAACGCATCGCGAATTCTGGGCGCTCAGCAACGTCAGCTTCGACGTCGAAGCAGGCACGACGACCGGCATCATCGGCCCAAACGGTTCCGGCAAATCAACGCTGCTGCAAATCATCACCGGCACACTCGAACCGACGCACGGCAAAGTCTGGCACGACGGCCGCATCGCCGCACTGCTCGAGCTCGGCGCGGGTTTCAATCCGGAGTTCACCGGCATCGAGAACATCTTCATGAATTCCGCTCTGATGGGCCTTTCAAAATCCGAGACCGAACGACTGCTGCCCGAGATCACGAGCTTCGCCGAGATCGGCGACTTTGTCGATCAACCGTTGAAGACGTATTCGAGCGGCATGTACATCCGGCTCGCGTTTGCGACCGCGATCGCGTCCTCGCCCGACATACTGATCGTCGACGAAGCGCTATCAGTCGGCGACGCCGTGTTTCAACATCGCTGCACGCACCGGATCAAGGAGATGCAGGAAAGCGGGACGACGATTCTGTTCGTGTCGCACGATCCCGGCGCGATACGCGCGCTTTGCAGCCGGGCGATTCTGTTGAACGGCGGACGCATGGAAGCTGACGGTGCGCCGGCCGACGTGCTGGATCGTTATCAGAAAGTGATCATGGACCGTGAAGCCGCGTACGCGGAGGGCCAACTCGCACTCCGCCGCGACAAAGCCGACACGACACCGGAAGCTTTAGAAACAGCAACGCCGCAATTCACTTTTCGCCACGGAAACGGCGACGCCGAGATCGTCCATGTCGAGCTGCTGAACGCCATGCATCGCCCGGTGAAACTCGTGGAAACAGGCGAAGCGGTACACGTCCGTGTGCGCGCCGTGTTTCATGAAGACATCGACGATCCGGTTTACGGTTTCGTCATTCGCAATCGTCACGGCATTCATCTCTACGGCACGAACACACGAGTGCAGGGATTGCGCGGCGGCCGCGTCAAACGCGGCGACACGATCGAGACGACGTTCTCGTTCAACTGCTGGCTCGCGCCCGATCTCTATTCCGTCTCGATCGCGGTCCACAGCCCGGCCGCGGTCAGCTTTGACTGGATGGACGGCGCGTTGTTCTTCCGCGTCTTCAGCGACATTCCGATCGAAGGCGTCGCCAATCTCAACGCCACCATCACCACGCAGCAATGCGCATTATTAGAAACGCAGATCTCCTGAAAGCAGCGAACACCGCTGACCTCGCGAAGTTCTATCGCGATCGTTTCTACACCGGCGGCGTGCTCGACGCGCGCTACTTCGACGCCGTCAATCGCTTCAACATCGGTTTCGCGCGCACGATGTGGGTCTACGACAACGTCCGCCGCGGCGCATCGGTGCTCGATCTGGGCTGCGGCGAGGGCGTGCTCGCCTTGTTGAAACGCAAAGACGTTTACCTCGCCGGCGTCGACTTCTCGCCTGAACTGGTCGAGCTCGCGCGACGCAACGGTTACGACACTGCATGCGTGGCCCAATTGACTGACCTGCCGTTCGCAGACGCTTCGTTCGACTACGTCGTGAGTCTCGACGTGTTCGGCCATATCGCGTTTGACGAAAAGGACGCGGTGCTCGCGGAGATCAAACGCGTACTGCGGCCTGACGGCGTGACGATGCACGGCATTGAAACGCTGAATCGCGAACTGCACGGCGATTACGCGTCGATGAGCGAGGAGAAGCTGGCCCACTTCATTGGCATTGACGGCCACATCGGGCTCGAAGTCGACGACGAGATTGCCGCGAGGTTTGGCAGGTTCTTCACGAGCGTGCAATGCGAGCCGCGTTACACGTTGTGTTTGAGCGTCGCCGAGTTCATCAAGCAGTACGACGAGTACGGCGTGCCTTTTGACGCTGATTTCATCGACTACCTTCGTGGACTGTCGTTCACTGAAAGAAACGCCTTCGACATGGCGATGGGTTACGTCTTCGGCAAGATTTCGGATCTGGGGTTGAAGCTGCCGTCGAGTGGACTGTATCTGCTCGTGAAAGCGTCGAACGCTGCGCCGGAGCCGTTCTACAACGCGCACCGCGATCGCAGCGACCTCTTTTCAATTGCATCTTTCGGCACTGGCTGGTATCCGGCAAACCACACGCCGCGCATCGCGCGCTGGATGAACGATCACTCGCGTCTGCGATTCAGCGCAAAAAATGCGTCGAAGATTCGCCTCGAACTGATGACGCACATTCCCGATCTGAAATCCGAGCCCGTAGAGCTTCACTTTACGTTGAATGGCGTCGAGATCTGTGGTCTTTCTTTAATTGAGTATGACTGGTTGCTGGTGGAAATCGACGTTCCCGAACAGTTGAGAGCGCCTTTCGAGTTCGAGATCCACGCCAGCCGCACGTGGCAGCCCGCGCTTCACGACCCGAACAGCAACGACGACCGCCATCTTTCGATCGCCGTTTGCAACCTCGAGATCATTTAAGAGACGGCGATGGTGTAGTTGGCGGCGAAAAGTGCCGTCATGATGCCCAGCAGGATGACGAAGATGAACCTGATCGTCGTGTCTGTCTTTTCCGACTTCGCTGCCATCGCCAGTCCCATGAACATCGGAAAGATGATCAGCGCGTAGCGATCCAGTGATTGCAGCATCCCCGTCGAAAGCGGCAGAAAAATCGCCATGAAAGCATAAGCGGCAAGCGCCCATTCACGACGGCGAATCAAAACGTAGACACAGAAGAAACAGAGCAGCGCCGAGCCTGCGTTGAGCAGGTTGAAGTTCCACGGCTCGAGGATCGTGTGCGGATGGATCAGGTACTTGCCGAGCGCGGTCAGAAAGAAGCCTGGCTTGCGGCCCCAGTGCGCGACGGCGGTACGGAAGGCCCACGGATCGCCGCAGGCCCACCACGAATAAAGCATGAAGGCCCACAGCCCGACGGGCACCAGCAACAAGCCGAGTATCTTTTTAATCTGGAGCGATCGATATATCTGCCAGCTCAGGATCAGCAGCGCCGGTAACAGGATCACGCCGTTAGGGCGCGCCGCCGAAGCGAACGCGCCGATAGCACCCGCGGCCCACCAGTTTTCTCGCTTCGCTGCGTAGAAGCTGGTCACCGTAAGCATCAGGAACAGCGCCTCGGTAAGCGGCACGGAGAAGAAGTAACTGACGGGAAACGTCGCGGTGTAGAAGATCGTACGGCGCGCGATCTGCTGATCGTAGCCAAACGCCAGTGTCAGTTTGTGCAGGAACAGCAGGCCGATGAAGAGATACAGGTTCGACAGCGCGGCGCCCCACAACATCACGTCTTTCGTGACGTGGCTGAGCAGCCATTGCAGCAGCGGGTGCAACGGGAAGAAGGCGAACTGCCGGCTGCGGGCGTTTTCGATGTCGAACGGCTGGCGCAGGTAGCCTTCGTGCGTCAGTACCCAGTAGTGGGCCACGTCGGCGCGCCACATCGTTTCGCGCAGCTTGCGGGCGATGGAGGCGTTCGTAAGATTGACTGTTGCTTCGCGGACGTTCGTGGGCGAGTCTGGTATCGTGGTGACGACGAGATGGCCCACGGCGATGAAGATGATGAATATGAGACTGCGCGTGAGTGTAAAGACGTACAGCGTGTCGCGCAGACTCTGATCTTGCAGGATCCGGTTAATCCGTGTTCTTACTGTGTGCGTAACCCCAGCTAACGCATGTCTCATAGAGAAAACAGATGAAAAAGTGGTTCCGCGATAAGGTCCGTATCAAGCGAGCCTCACAATACATCATTGCCGCCATATTGTCGGCCCTCCTCACGTGCTTTTTCCTGAAACTCTGGCGCGCCGATCTCCACGTTCCCTTCCACTACAACGGCGACGCCCTGCTTCACGCGATGTTCATCAAGGGCATCGTCGACAACGGCTGGTACTGGCAAAATCCGCGGCTCGGCGCGCCCGGCGGACTGCAGATGTACGACTTCCCCGCTGTCGACAATTCAGCGGCCGTCATCATCGCCGTCGTCGGTCTATTCACAAAGCATCCGTTCCTGGTCCTGAATATCTTCTATCTTCTGACGTTCCCTCTCGTCACGCTCTCGGCTCTCTTCGTGTTCCGCCAGTTGAACCTGTCGTATGCCGTGGCCCTCTTCGGCAGTTTGCTCTACACGTTTCTGCCATACCACTTCATGCGCGGCGAGAGTCACCTTTTCTTGTCGGCATACTACTTTATTCCGCTTGTCGTGCTCGTCCTGATTTGGGTCGCGTCCGATCAGTTGATTAACTTGCGCAGCCGAAAATTCATTCTCAGCGTTGTGGTTTGTGTGCTGGTCGGATCGAACAGCGTCTACTATCCGTTCTTCGCATGCTTCCTTTTGCTGATCGCCGGACTCTCGGCTGCCTTGATCAAGCGCAGCTTACGGCCGTTGGCGCCAGCCATGCTGCTGGTGGCCGTAACATTCGCAGTGGTCGTCATTAACTTCGCGCCGAGCATCGTCTACCTCTACAAACACGGCGACGCCCACGTCGCAGACCGAAGTCTGGCGGGTCCGGAGATCTACAGCCTGAAAATCTCGCAATTGCTGCTGCCGATCACAGGCCACCGCGTCGGCCGACTCAACTCGATCAAAACGCTCTACAACCGCAACAACAACGTCACGGAAAGCGACGCCGCGGCGCTGGGGCTCGCCGGTAGCATCGGGTTTCTCGCTTTGCTCGCACAACTCTTCTTCCGCAGATCCGAAAGCAACACGCTGCTCGCGGATCTCAGCATCCTGAACATCTTCGCGGTGCTGCTGGCAACCATTGGCGGTTTCGGATCGCTCTTCGCGCTCTTCGTCTCGCCGGCGATCAGAAGCTACAACCGCATCAGCGTCTTTATCGCGTTCTTCTCGTTGTTGGCGGTGGCGATCGGTATCGAATGGTTTTACGAGAGACTAGTAAAGACCGGCGCCGCGCGGATCGTGTTTTATGTTGTCGTGGGTGTGACGTGCGTTGCCGCGCTCCTCGATCAGACAAGCCGAGGTTATATTCCGCAGTACGCGCAGATTAAGTCTGAGTTCGAGAGCGATCGAAACTTCGTGGCTGGCATTGCTGCGAGGCTGCCTCAAGGCGCGTCGGTTTTTCAACTACCGTACATACCTTTTCCTGAATATCCAGGTGTCGAAAAGATGGTCGACTACGATCATCTGCGCGGCTACCTGCATTCGCAAAACCTTCGCTGGAGTTACGGCGCGATCAAGAACCGGTCCGGCGACCGGCGGTTGAAGCAGATCGCGGCGCTGCCGGTCGACGAGATGTGTGAGACGCTGGCGCTCGCCGGTTTCAGCGGCGTCTATATCGATCGCAACGGATACGACGACGACAGCTTCGCGGCACTGGAGTCGCAGTTGCGAGACGCTTTGCAGATCGCGCCCGTCGTGAGCGAGAACGGCAGGCTGATCTTCTACAACTTGACGGACTACAACTCGCGCTTGCGTCAGAAATATTCAGACAGCGAGTTGCAAGCGAAACAGGAACTGACGCTTCATCCGCTGATGCTCGATTGGAAGGGCGGGTTTTTCGATCT
>DASRIM010000283.1:0-9472 GCA_035649995.1 Pyrinomonadaceae bacterium
GCTGAGCCTTCGATTACGGTGAACGTCGAGGGACGCGGCGCGACCGTTGAAGAGGCGGCTGCGTGGGTCGAGTACTGCAATGGACCAGCAACTTCGAAGTATGGCGCGATGCGTGCAGCTAACGGTCATCCGGCGCCGTTCAACGTCAGGTTTTGGGAAGTCGGAAATGAGATCTGGGGCGACTGGGTGCGTGGTCACTCAAACGCCGAGACTTACGCGCGCAACTACAACCGCTACGCGCAGGCGATGCGCGCCGTCGATCCTTCGATCAAACTGATCGCCGTCGGCGACAACGATATGAACTGGAACCGGACCGTGCTGCGAGCCGCCGGATCGAAGATCGATTACCTCGCGATCCATCACTATTACGGCCGGCGCGAGGCGGGAAACGATCCGCTGAATCTGATGGCGCGTCCGCTGTTCTTCGAGCGTTTCTATCGGCAAGTGCAACAGTTGTTAGGCGAGCTCGGGCTCGACGGACGCATCAAGCTGGCTATCAACGAATGGGGGCTCGATCTTCCGATCGAACGGCAGTACTCGATGGAGTCGGCGCTCTATGGCGCGCGGCTGATGAACGTATTCGAACGATCCGGCGACCTCGTCGAGATGAGCGCAGTCTCCGATCTCGTGAACGGATGGCCCGGCGGCATTGTCCAGGCTGGCCGGCATTCCGTTTTTGTTACGCCAATCTATCTCGTGAATCAGCTTTATAGCGAGCATCGCGGCGACGTGCGCCTGGCGAGTATGGTAAACAGTCCGACGTTCAATACCTCCGCCCAGGGCTCGAACGTCCCGGTGCTTGACGCCTCCGTCAGCCGGACCGCTGATGGACAAACGATCGTCATCAAAGCCGTAAACACCAGCCGGACGGGCTCATTGGTGACAACGATCACCCTCGACGGCACGCTACCCGCAGCACGCGCGCAACTAAACACCATCACTGCTCCTTCGCTCGCAACAGCAAACGACTTTTCACGCCCTGACGCGATCTCGATTCAAACGAAAACCATTACGAGCGGACGAAGATTCGTCGTGACTCTGCCGAAGCATTCAGTGTCCGTCATCGTGCTGAGGACGCAATAGCGTCACGGACGTGTTCTGACAAAACGGAGGTTTCGGACGCGGCCCGTGGTCAACCAGAAACCCGTTGACGCGGTTTTCAGGATCGCGGGCTGAACGTCGATAAATTCTGCGTGGTATCGTTTGGTAGCATGTGACCATTGGCAGTCAAGGGACTTAAATCGGCAGCGAGGGGCCGTTCCCGCCAGCGGTAGAGTACTCGTTTCACCGCTACTTCCCAGTGGTCTGCAAGTTGACCGTCGGCGATCCGGTATAATTGAAAAGCTTGAGCATTCGAGTACGCTCTAACAACCCTCAGTCGAGATCTTGCCGAACCCTGTAAGAGCTTTGTCATATGAACTCTCAGCCGACACAAGAACAGTCTGGCCCGCTCCCGCCGATGCTTGAGACGCTCATCGTGACGAGAGTGCGCGACCTCGTCGACGGCTTCAAGGTCAGGCGCGTGCTGCCCTCTGCGCGTCGCCGCATGGTCGGCCCCTTCATCTTCCTCGACCAGATGGGGCCGGAGGTGCTATCGGCCGGGCGTGGGCTGGACGTGGCCCCGCACCCACATATCGGCCTCGCCACCGTCACCTACCTTTTCACCGGGGAGGTCCTGCACCGCGACTCGCTCGGCACCGTCCAAATGATCCGCCCAGGCGAGGTCAACTGGATGACCGCCGGACGTGGCATCGCGCACTCGGAGCGCACGCCGCCCGAGATGAGGGCCTCGGGCTCTGACATCTTCGGCATACAGTCGTGGGTCGCGCTCCCGCTCAGGCATGAGGAGGACCAGCCCGCCTTCGCCCACCACGGCGCGTCGGAGCTGCCCGTCGTTGAGGGCGAAGGCAAGCGCGTGCGCGTCATCGCGGGCTCACTCTACGGTGCGCGTTCGCGGGTCGAGACTGTCTCGGAGATGTTTTACGCGGACGCCGAACTCGACCCAGGTGCGCACCTGCCCGTGCCGTCCGAGCACGAGGAGCGCGCGGCCTACGTCGTCCAAGGGGAGGTCACGCTGTCGGGCGGTGGCAGGAGGTACGTGACGGGCCAACTCCTGGTCTTCAAGCCCGGCGCAGAGGTGACTCTCGGGGTGGCAGGGTCTTCCCCGGCCCGCGTGATGCTGCTCGGTGGGGAGCCGATGGAAGGCCGCCGCCACATCTGGTGGAACTTCGTCTCCAGCTCGCAGGAGCGCATCGAACAGGCGAAGGATGACTGGAAGGCGGGCCGCTTCGCGCCCGTGCCTGACGAGACGGAATTCATCCCGCTGCCGGAGTCGGGGCCTGTCGTCGTCAGATACCCGTAGGCCGGACGCGTACGCCTGAAATAACAGAATTGCGGAAATCAGTCGCCATTACCCCTACCGCGCTTCGATAACAAAGGGTCATCTATAGATTGACAGTACCTCTTATCTGGTAAGTAACCAAAAACGGAACCAGATCTGACACAGAATGGTAAGGTGAAAACTGGTAATGATTCAGTAATCCTGTGTTGCTCCTGAAAGGCGTCTCAGATTGAAGCGGCCATCCTGTGCCAATCATCGTTAACCCTATTTACGCCGCCCCTATTTCGATTATTTTGGCCCAGCATACCCGTATGTGCCTGTAACCAAATTACAGTTTTTCGGTACGTGAATGGCTGCTCGATTCCTTCTCCCACAGTCATAACCTTGCCCAAACCCAGCGAAGCACGCAGTGCATTAAAGGTGTCCTTGCCAAGACAAATCACCAACCTTGGCTTGATGATGTCAATCTGCGGCAGTCCGTACTCAAGAGCCGCCTTCTTTAATAGCCGCTGTGAAATGGGAGCATTCATCGGACCGGGCTTGATGAACGGGAAAAGATTTGTTCCATAAGTTTGAGACAGCTTCAATCCGAAGTGTTGTTGGAGGAGAGTCTTCAAATTTGAATTAGTGAATCGAGCGATTTCGTGGCCATATTCAATTGAGTGGTGAGAGATCCCATCTTTGAAAGCATCAGACGAGGCCCAATCTTGCAACATGATAAAGACCTTGGCGTTTAGGTTGCCGGCGCTTTTTGTATATGGTGACACATAGTTGCACTCGTAGACGCCATCGTGAAAATGTCCGATGGAAAAATATCCTGGATACACGTTCTCCCTTAGTTGTCTCTTTTTAACTAAACGGTCGAGAGCGTCTGTCTTTCTAAGTATGTTACCTCGATCGGAAAAGTCAGTTTTCTGCATGATGCTTGGCGATCAATACATCGACGTCTCGCAGCGATTGCTGGAGTTCTTTTTCCTTCAGCATTGCTAGCTTGGTTCGGGTGATCATAGTGACTACTTACCTCGGAATGCCCGATTTACAGCTTTGGAATTCCTCGCGCTGAATGCCAGACGCGTGTAATCTCGCAAAGCTTTTCCTCGTGAATGACTCTGTACACGATTCGATACGGTCGAAAGATAATCTCCCTAATGTAATTGTTTCAATATTCGGGAACGATGCGACCTAACTCTGGAAATTCTTGCAGGCGGTCTGTCTCGGAAATCAATTCGTATCCGAAAGACATTGCACGGTTGGGATTACTGCGCGCGATAAAGACTACTATGTCGTGAAGGTCGTCTCGTGCAGCGGGAGACCAGATTAGTTTGTAAGCCATGAGGCTAGCTGTCTTTTTACTTCGTCGTGAGGAATGCCTTCACCTCGGTCGAGTTGATCGAGACCTTTCTGCACCGCTGCCATAAACTCAATGCGCTCGGCTATCTCTTCGATCGAACAATCATCAGGTAAGGCGCGAATCGTTTCCAGTACGATCTCTTTCTCTGTCATGGCCGGATTATGAGATTAATCACGCTTTGGGTCAACACTATAAGAGGTCGAAGAAACAGCGCATTTTGAGCGCAATGAGGAGGCACCTGGAAAAATACTTATCATAAGCCATCTCTGCTCGCCCACGTGAGCGGGCGTCCTTCGCGGACGAATGATCTACCGACACTGAAATCACTTCCCCGAGCGGAAGTGACACAGTCGCACCAGAACCATTACGAGCGGACGAAGATTCGTCGTGACTTTGCCGAAGCATTCAGTCTCCGTCATCGTGCTGAGGACGCAATAGCGTCACGGACGTGTTCTGACAAAACGGAGGTTTCGGACGCGGCCGGTGGTCAACAGAAACCCGTTGACGCGGTTTTCAGGATCGCGTGTGAAGCGAATGCCGCCAGTGCCGGCTGCGGAGAAAGCATCCGCGAATTGGTCCACCACCGGCGTCTCTCCGTCGACGTTCTTTCTGCGTAGCACTAACTTGTCGTCCTTCAGACTGATCGCATACGTTGCATCGATCTCTTCGCTGTAAAACGTGCCGCTGAATTCCTTGAGCTGCGGCGTTGTGTAAGTCGCCGCTTCGACGGCATCGTGGACGATAAAGACTTTCCCGTTCGCTGCGGTAAACATCTGCAACGGAGCACCGGCCCGCGCCGATTTGAAACTGATCTCGATCCGGTCCGGAACACCCAGCATCAGAAAACGATTGTTGCCGAGCGGAGCTAATTCACTCTCGCTGCCGCCGCGCGAGTAAATCAGCTTGCCATTCCTCACGTACAGCCGCCGGAAATTGTTATTAGCGAAGTTGAAATAAGAGCCGGCGACAGCAGATAGTTCATGATGGGAGACTTGAATCACCTTCGGCGGTGGGCCGTTCGTCGTGCTCTCGGCTTTAAATTCGTGAGCGAGATAGACGTCCGCAACCTGCCTCGTCAATCTTCCCGATTCGACGTTTGAAAGATTGCAAAGGCAAAAGACGGTGAATCGTTGATCGGGAAATCGGATCATGTCAGCGTTGAAGCCGTTGAAGGCGCCGCCGTGGCCGAACACGTTCAAGCTTCGATAAGTCTCGACGTCGAGACCGAAACCATAATCGATTCTCTCGCCGTTGTTGAGCGTTGCTCGGATCAGAGCTTCACGAATCAGGTCCTGACCGCCGCTCAGCTTGTTCTCATCGAAAATTCGGTCCCAAAGAATCAGATCATCGATCGTCGTCAACAGACCTCCGTCACCGACAGAGTCGGAACTGGTTGACTCGATCGCGAACCCTCCATCTTTGCGTGAAGAATATCCGGTCGCACGGTTGGTTATCACGTCCGACGGATCGTCGTGAAAGCGCGTACTACTCATCCCCAGCGGTTTGAAAATGTTTTCTTCGGCAAACTGACGCAAAGATTTGCCACTGGCTCTCTGCACGATTCGGGCCAGCAAAAAATACCCCGAGTTGCTGTATAGATACTCGTCGCCGGGTTTGAAATTGAGGTCCTTCTGACGCGTGATGATCTTGTAGACAGCGTCAGCCCTGACGTCCTGAAATCTGGTTCCCGCCAACTGCAGCAAGTGTGAGTACTCGCGAATGCCACTGGTGTGATGAATGAGCCGGCGAATCGTTACCGGAGCGGAGTACTGCGGCATCTCCGGCAGGTATTTGCGAATATCGTCGTCCAGCGAGACTTTACCTTGCCGCGCGAGCAAAGCGATGCTGATCGCGGTGAACTGCTTGGACATCGAGCCGATGTTGAAAACGGTTTTTGAGGATATCGGAACGGCGTAATCGAGATTGGCAATCCCGTAGCCGCGCTTATAAAGCACCTGGCCGTCTTTGATGACTGCTACCGCGCAGCCTGGTGAGTCTGGCTTGTTCCATTGGACGAATAACGCATCGATCTTTTCCGGCCGCGCGTCGTCCGTGTTTGATTGCGCAATTGTGGCTGATACTGCGGCAAATGTAAGAAGGAACGCGGCTGCTAGTCGTCTTAATATCACCTGGTTTCCCACGCGTTTGTTCGGATGGGGTTCCGATTTATCGTGGCGCGCGCAGAACTATTCGCGACAGGAGTTTAGCTTTCAGGCACGGGGATGGGTTTGATCTTACGCTGCGTCCATTGATCTTTCGGTAGCTGTCGATACACCTCGAGCTCGGCTGAGCTGTCGGGAACGACTGTGTCGCCCTCTAATTTAACTTTTCCGCCAGTCGAAAAGATCTTGATGAACGGTTTTTCTTCCTCGTCCAGATCCGTCGCCGTTTGCAAGCCCAGCTCGACACCTGCCATCGTCGGAGCAGCCTCACGCGCGACGCCCGACGCCTCCTCAGGCGCCGCTACCGATACTGCTTCAGCAGGCTTGCTCGTCAAGTTGCGATCGATCTGCTCCGCGATCGGGCGCGTCGGAGTCGTGAGCCCATTTGGTGATACGATTCGCACGAGCACATTACCGCGCGCGAAAGCGAACAAGGCATTGTCCGGCGTCACGAACCTGACGTCGCCCACGTCGCCCGCGTCGACGCTAATCTCGACAGGCCGGTGGAACTGGCCAGTCAATTCGAGCAGTGCTTGTTTCGCATCTTCGCTCGACGGATACTCCAGCACATCAACGACTACCGGACGATCCTCGCCGGCAACTTCCGTGCTCCACGTCGAAGTATTCACGCGTTTTCCGGGCGCCGTTCTCGCCACTCGAGTCGAAAGCAATCTATTCGGCAGCTCGTCACCAGAAACGCGGAAGTTCATAAGGAAGAGTTGTTCACCGGCGTCGCCGCTGCCCTTCCATCGATCGAACTTGTAACGAGCCTTCAGAGCTTTCGTTAACCCACTGGACATGGACCTCACCTCAAATCTTTCTGACTAAAACACCAGCCTGCGTTGACGCGACATGGGCCGAGCCTGGCAGATCGATCGCGCTCCTGGAGCGGCCAGGAGATCTCGGTAAAACCCCTGGTTGGGAAAACCGAACGGAATGCCCGACGGAATCACGACAGTCAACGGCAGCAGCGGTGCTGCGGGAGCGAAGACAGCAACGCACGCGTCGAACACATCGTCCGCCTCGGTACAGCCACCACTCCACGCAACTTCATGATAATTGAAAACGCCGAAGCCACACACCGCGCCGAAATGCGGTTGGCCAATCAACTGTAATGTATTGACGGCAAACGGGGTCACGGGATTGAACATTCGCGACTGAGACAAGTCACAACCGACTGCGTTCGAAAACGTTGACACGATTGTTGCGCAGTCGGAACAGTTGACGTTCGGGCCGCGGCCGAAGCCGCCACTCATTCTTTCAAGGAACCCGGTACAGTCGAAGTCCTGAAACGAGTAATTGCTGGGAGCACCCGCGGTGCAGCTATATCTCAGACGTTCATCTTCCGTCGCAAAGAGCGCAAGCGTGATCTGGCTGGCCGCCTCGCGCAGGCTGAAAGTTCCTCTGGCCCACACGCAGGCAACCTGAAGTACGTCGGCCCACGGCAACTGTGTATTTCCGTCGACGAATGGTTGCTGAAGCCAGGGCCTGGTCGGCGTCCGCAACACCGTGAAGATCCGGTGCGACGTTTCGGCAAATGGCACCCACGCATCCATTTCATTCGCTCGTTCGGACCAAACCCACCGAACCTCGTGCTCATTGACTCCGGAGAGAATGAAGTTTGGGCTCCGCAGCGGTAACCGAACTGGACCACTGTCGCCACTCGGGCCAAAACCGATCGGCAACGGACCGATAGGACCAAGCACATGCGGCGACACAGGAACGGCCCTGATGTTTACAAGTGAGTTCGGATTGCCGCTGAATCTTCCTTCGATGAAGACCGTGGAAGTTATGGCTTCTTCAATCGCATACGCGGCGGGAGACTGCGAAATGCGGCCAGTCACCCACTCCGGAATCTGGACCGGCCGCCGCGCATTTATTCGAATGTTGAGGGCGCCGTCTCTCGCCGACAGGGGATTGTGATTGAACGTGAGAGAAACAAGTTGAGTCGGCATACTCTCCTAATCCTTACTCCTGAAAACGGCGCCGGCTATCCCTCGCGACTGGCGTGATCGCCGCGACGGCCGGGATAGCTTTCTCCGCGCCATCGTGCAGCAACGTGGCCAGCGCGGCGATAGTCGGGTTTTCAAAGACTGATCTCAATTCGATCTCGACGCCCAATTCCCGCCGAATCCGTGACACCAGTTGCGTCGCCTTCAGCGAATGGCCGCCCAGATCGAAAAAGACGTCGTGGACGCCGATGCGAGCGACGCCCAGCACCTGTTGCCAGATCGAGGCGAGCTTGTTTTCGATCTCGCTTTGCGGCGCAACGAACGCCGGTGCGAGTTCGGTCCGCGCCAACTCGGCAGCGGGCAACGCGCTGTAGTCGATCTTCCCATTGCGGTTGATTGGCAACGCGGGTATCGCACAGATCGCCGCGGGCTGCATGTAGTCCGGCAGATACTTTCGCAGCAAGGTATGCAGCTCCTCCGGCAACCCTTTCGGCGGATCTTCCTCATTGGGAACAAAGTACGCCATCAAGAGTTCATTGCCGGTCGCGTCCTTGCGGATTGTCGCCACTGAGGCGCGCACTTGTGGGTGCTGCTGTATTCTGCGCTCGATTTCGCCGAGCTCGATCCGGTATCCGCGCAGTTTAATCTGGCCGTCAAAGCGGCCCAGAAACTCGATCGAGCCGTCGAGACGCCACCTCACTCGATCGCCGGTGCGGTACATGCGCGCGCCTTCAACCTCAGAAAAAGGATCGGGCAGGAAACGCTCTGCCGTCTTGTCCGGCTGCCTGTGATAGCCGCGCGCGAGACCATCGCCGCCCAGGTACAGTTCGCCGATGCCGCCACGTGCCGCCGGACGCAAACTTTCATTTAGCACGTACGCGGTTGTGTTTGAGATGGGACCGCCGATAGGAACGTTGACCGCATCATGGTCCACGTGATTCACGGCGTGCCACGTGGCAAACGTAGTCGCCTCCGTTGGACCATAGACATGCAGCAAGTTTCCCGAAAACCCGCTTCGTAAAACAGCGCCTACGGACGAAGGATCGACTGCCTGGCCGCCGAAGAGCAGCACTCGAAGCGGTCGAAACGCGTCAGGAGCTTCGGCGATGACCTGATTGAACAGCGCGGTGGTGATGAATTGAACGCTGATTTTTTTGTTACGTATCTCCGCGCCGAATTGGCCCGGCGACAGCACCGTTTGCTGTTCGATTCCGACGATCGTCGCGCCGTTGAGCAACGCGCCCCAGATTTCGAACGTGGCCGCATCGAAAGCGCAATTAGACGTATGGCCGATGCGGTCGTCGCTTTTCAACTGAATGTAATTGGTGTTTCGGACCAGCCGAACAATCGCGCGATGCGGGATCGCGATGCCCTTCGGCGCTCCGGACGAACCGGAGGTATACATCACGTACGCGGTATTATCAGGATCGTTCGCAAGGTCCACACCCGTGTTCGACTCTGATGTATTGCCGGTGACCAGGTCTTCGATAAGTAGTTTTTGCGCCGTCCTTCCTTCCCACGCGTGCGCTACATCCGAAGCTGAAATCACAAATTGAAACCCGACGTCGGTGGCGATTTCGTCTATACGCGCAGCGGGATGAGCCGTGTCCAGCGGAACATAAGCGGCGCCCGCTTTGATTATTCCGAGAATCGCGACGATGAAATT
>DASRIM010000284.1:0-33746 GCA_035649995.1 Pyrinomonadaceae bacterium
GGAACGCCGTCGGCCCTGGCGTCGCGAATGAACTGGCTGTCGATCTTGAAGATGCGTAGTTTCACCAGTTCTTCGAGCTGCAAGTTGGTCAGTCCTTCGTTGCGCATTTCGGCGATGAACTCCGGCGTCACTTTGAAGATCTGCATCTTGACGAGACTTTCGAACGGTTCTTTTTCGAATCCCATCTGGCTTACCTGGCGGACGAAAGACGGGTCGATCTTGAAGATGCGAGCTTTGACGAGCTCTTCCATGCCGAGGTTCTCGAAACCGCTCGCTTTCATCTCGCGGGCGAACTGCGAGTCGACTTTGAAGATCGCGGCTTTGAACAGATCGTCGATAGTTAGTTTTCCGAAAGCGGACGTTAAGTCGTCGGCGAGTGCCGTCGTGACGTTCAATGTCGTCGCGGCGAAGAGTCTGTCGTCGGTTTCGCCATCATGATCGCGTCGGTTGGTTTCGAAATCGAAACCGCGGCTCTTCATTGCTGAGACGAAGCTCGGGTTTGGAGTAAATTGGAACGTCCCTGAGCCTTTGCCATCCTGGAAAGTTCCTTCGCAATCGATGCGACCGGCTTCGCGTACCAGACTGAACCTGACGGGGCCGCCGCTTAGCGCCTGTTCGCGCGTCAATCCCTGGAGTTCGCTGAAATCATACGTATGACCCATCTGATTGCGGCCGCCGCGCTCGGTGCGCCGCTCGAGGTTCAGATTGATCTTATCGCCATCCTTTTCAACCGACGCCTTCCACGTGTTGGTGCTCTGCGCCTCGACCGGCTTCAAACTAACCGCCCACGCCGCCACGATCAGACCGATAACGGCGGCAACCCCTACCGCAAACCTCATCTTCTTATCCATACGTCCCTCCCGAAAACTTTTTCCGTGCTTCAACTTGAAAACACCCACGATTCGAGATTTGTGGCGGAAAAAATCCGTTTTCTAAGCATGCACTTCATGATAAAAACACGCACACAATGCGCCCACTCCTTTTTCTGACTCTCCTTCTCGTCATTCCAGTTCAATCACTTACGCAACAGCAGCCCTCGAATCCCTATGCGCCGGATCGGGCCGAGCCGGGGTCGGTGGACGAGATTAAGAGGTATACGACGGAGGCGCGGTTCTCGAGTCCGTGGGTGGAGTATGTGCCGGCGTCGGCGACCGTTCCGTCGCCAACGAAGTATCTCGGACACATCGTCGGCGCGCCGGGCGAGCTCTCGAATACGACGAAAGTCTACGGTTATATGCGGGAACTGGACCGCGCGTCCGAACGCGTCCACGTGCAGACGATCGGCCGAAGCGAAGAAGGACGCGACATCCTTCTCGTCGCAATCGCCGACGAAGCAGGACTCCGCGACCTGGATAAACTGAAAACCGCCACCGCCGCACTCGCCGATCCGCGCAAAGTCACACCCGAACAAGCCGAACGCATCATCGACACCGCGAGGCCGATCTACTACTTCAACGCCGGCTTGCACTCGACCGAAACCGGCAGCCCCGAAATGGTCATGGAAATGGCCTATCGCCTCGCCGTCTCCGAACAACCGATGATTCAGAACATCAGACGCAACCTGATCGTCCTGATCAACCCCGTCTCGGAACCTGACGGGCGCGACAAAACAGTCGATTGGTTCTATCGCTACCTCAAAGGCAAAACGGACTGGGAAAACCTGCCGCCGCTGTCGCCGCCTTACTGGGGCCACTACGTCTTCCACGACAACAACCGCGACACGCACCAGAAAGCGTTGCAACTGACGCGCGCGGTCCATCGAATGTTCTACGAGTATCACCCGACGGTGATGCACGATCTGCACGAGTCGATCCCGCTGCTGCAAACGTGGAACGGCACTGGTCCATGGAACGGAAACCTCGATCCGATCCTCCTCAGCGAGTTCTTCGAGATGTCGTTCCACGAAGTGAGCGCGATGTCCGCGTTTGGGATGCCGGGCGTTTGGACCTGGGGATTCGGCGAAGGTTGGGGGCATCACTATCTCGAGTCGGTCGCCGTCAATCACAACAGCATGGGCCGCGGCTACGAGACGTTCGGCAACACCACGGCCGAAACAGTCGAGCGCGTGCTCAGGCCCGACGAAGAGCGTTACGTCGATCGTCCCGTGACTTCACGCGAGTGGTATCGCCCGTTTCCACCGGATCGCCGCTTCAAGTGGTCGCTGCGAAACAACACGAACTACATGCAGACCGGCTGCCTCTCGATCCTCGACTACACCGCCAAACACGCCAAGGACATGCTGCGCAACTTCTATCGCAAGCATTACAACTCCTGGCAGAAGGGCGTCAAAGGCGATCCGCATGCGTACGTGATTCGCCGCCACCAGGGCGACCGCCGGCGCGTCGCCGAGATGATCAATCTCTTAGTCGGCCATCGGATCGAAGTGGGCATCGCAAAAAACGATATAAAGGTGGCGGAGGGTGAGTATCCGGCAGGCACTTACGTCGTGCGAATGGACCAGCCTTACCGCAACTACGCGGTCGATTTACTGGAGCCGCAAAAGTTTCCCACCGACACGCCGTACCAACCTTACGACGACGTCTCGTGGGCACTCCCGGTCCACTACGGAATCGAAGCGAAGCGCATCGCCGACGCGAAGATCAAAGACGTCGCTCTCGAGCCAGTTACCACGGAACTGAATCCGCCGGGACGAATAATCGGCAACGGTCCGGTTTATCTGATGAAAGACTTCGGCCAGGAAGCGGCACTGGCGGGAAGACACCGGCTCGCAAAATTCAAGATCGAGATCGCCGAGAAGCCGTTCAAAATCGGCGACAACGAATACACAGCGGGCACGTGGATCATCGCGCCGCAAAAAGATCTGCGCGCGGCGCTCGACAGCGTCAATAAAGATCTCAGCCTCGACTTCTTCTCCGCCGCCTCGATGCCGGACGTCCCTCGGCACGAGTCGACGCTGCCGCGGCTGGCGGTCTATCACACGTGGGAAGACACGGAGGCGGTGGGCTGGATCCGTTACACGTTGGACCAGCAAAAGATCCCGTACGACTACATCAGCGAAGATCGAATCCGCGCCGGCGATCTGCGCAAGCAGTACGATGTGATTCTCTACGGTCACACGTCTGTCGGTCTTCAGGCACAGATTCACGGCATAGACAAGAAGTATGGTCCAATGCCGTACACCAGGACGCCGCAGTATCCGAGTCACGGCGTGCCTGACGCCTCTGACGACATCACCGGCGGAATCGGCTGGGCCGGCATGAACAACCTGCAGAAGTTTCTCAACGACGGCGGGATCCTGATCACGCTCGGAGGCGGATGCCAGCTCGCGCTCGACGGCGGGCTCGTGCGCGGCGTGCGTCGTGGTCCAGGCGGCGTGTTCACGCCGGGCGTCGAAGTGCGCGCGAAGTTCGCACGCGCCGATCATCCGGTCGCTTACGGGTACGACGAGGTGACCTCCGCTTTTCGTTCGAACTATCCCGTTTACAACGTCGGCGTGGCGGATCGTCGTTTTATCGTGTTGCAGTGGGGCACGAAGTTGCCGGCCGAAGAACGCGAGGACAAACCTGACGGAGCGCCGGCGAAGGAAGCGCCTCCGATGTTGGTTTCAGGCGGCATGCGCGGCGAAGACACACTCGAAGGACGGCCTGCGATTCTCGACATTCCGGCCGGCCGCGGACGCGTGCTGGCTTACAATTTCAACCCGCTTCATCGCGATCTGAACCATTCGGACTACCGTTTTCTCTGGAACGCTCTATTGAATTGGAACGCGTTGCCGCGGCCCTGACGCTGATCAGTACTGGTTCAGTTTGGCCCTTCCGAAATCAAGAACAGGTCAGGAAGGGGGCAAGCGTAGCGCGCCCCCGCAGCATCGACGGCGGGGGCGTTGCCCCCTTCCTGACTTGTCCTGCCAGGCAGGCGCTTCTAGTTCTCAAACTGAACCAGTACCCGCTGATCCAATTCCTTGCACAAATCAACATTTCGGCATTAGAATCCAGTCAAAACGGAGATCCGTTCTACCCGTTAGGCCTGGGACTCCCACGATCGCCCGCGTGAACTCCAGCCACGCTCCGTCTGCCGTTGCTTTCAGTTGCTTGTAGCCCTTCTCTTGACCCGGCGCCTTGACCTCCTGGAGGTTCCACGCATGAGAGACAGGCACGACGAGACTCGTTCGCAAGACACACCTAGACGCGTCAGCAAAAGCCGTCGGCGGCTTAAGCCGGATGGCGCCCGCAAGACGATTAAAAGCCGAGATCTGCTCGACGCGTGTTTCGAACACGCTGCGATCGGGTTTTCAGTGACCGACCTCAATGGGCGAATCGTGGAAGTCAACCCCGCTCTTTGTTCTCTGACCGGTTACTCCGAAGCGGAACTGCGATCGACTCCCAACATTCAAACACTTCTTCATTCCTCCGACGCGGCCGCCGCAAATGAAAAGACGCAGTCGCTAATGGCCGGAGACGTTCCCGCGTATGACGTCGAGCTGCGTTACGTCAAACAGAACGGATCGATCGTTTGGGTGCGGGAAAGCGTTTCGCTGGTCCATGATGAAGCGGGCGTTCCCGTCAACATCGTGCGCCTGACGCAGGATATCAGCCAGCAAAAACTCGCGGAGGAGTCGCTGCGCAAGATCGAGGCGTGGAACATCACAGAGCGCAAGCGCGCGCAGGAGTTATTGAAACAAAGAGAGGGCGCGCTCGAAGAGACCAAGTCGGCGCGCTACGCAGCGGAACGAAAGTACCGGCGGATTTTCGAAAATGCCGGCGAGGGTATTTTCCAGTCGACGCCCGAAGGCGGTTATTTGATTGCGAATCCCGCGCTGGCGCACATGCACGGTTTCGAGTCTCCCTCCGAGTTGATCCGGTCGCGGAAAGACATCTCGCGCCAGGTCTACGTCGATCCCGCCGAACGCGACGAATTCAAGCGACTGCTCGAGCGACATGGCAACGTACACGGGTTCGAGCACCAGACGGTCCGCAAAGACGGCAGCAGGATCTGGATCTCGGTAAATGCTCACGCTGTGCGCGACGACGACGGCAACATTATTTACTACGAGGGCACGGCCCAGGACATCACGGAACGGAAACTGGCGGAAGAAGCGTTGCGCGAAAGCGAAGAGCGTTATCGCGACCTCGTGGAAAACAGTCACGAATTGATCTGTACGCACGACCTCGACGGCAAAATACTTTCCGTCAATCGCGCGGCGCAACAACTGTTCGGATACGGATGGCACGAGTTCGCCGGCAAGATGAACATCCGCGACATCCTTGCGCCGCAGGTGCGCGATCAGTTCCAAGACTACATGCAGCAGATCCTGAATGAGGGCGGCACGCGCGGCATGATGCTGGTGCAGACCAGATCCGGAGAGTTGCGTCTGCTCGAGTATTACAACTCGCTGCGCACCGAAGGCGTGGCGGCGCCGATCGTTCGCGGCATCGCTCGCGACATCACGGAAGCGCGGCGCGCCGAACGAGCCTTGCGCGAGAGCGAAGAACGTTATCGAGAGTTGTTCGAAAATTCGAAAGACGCTTTTTACGTTCACGATATGAACGGGTTGTACGTTTCAGTGAATCGCGCCGCGGAGAACCTTTCGGGTTATAGCCGCGAAGAAATTATCGGCAAGCACTTTTCGGAGTTCATGACGCCGGAGTACGCGCGGCAAGTGCAGCGACAGCTCCAGAAGAAACTGGATTCGGCGGGCGAAACGAGTTACGAGATCGAGATGATCAACCGCAAAGGGCGTCACGTTCCGGTTGAGATCAGCAGTCGTTTGATCATCGAGCGCGGCGTGCCGGTTGGCGTGCAAGGGTGCGTGCGCGACATCTCCGAAAAGAAGAAAGCGCAGGAAGCGGCGCGCAACTATTCGCGGCGCGTGATTGAAGCGCAGGAAGCTGAACGGCGCAGAATTTCCCGCGAACTGCACGACCAGGTAGGGCAGATCCTCACGGCCGTCAAGATGAACCTGCACGCGCTCGCGCATACGTGCAGCGAGGCGGAGACGTTGATGTCGATCGACGACAATCTGAAAGTGATCGACGAGGCGGTCGATCAGGTGCGCGACCTTTCCGTCGATTTGCGGCCGCTGTTGCTGGACGACTTTGGGTTGGTCGTGGCGTTGCGGTGGTATCTCGAGCGTCAGACCAGAAACACGGGCGTGCCGGCGAAGTTCGTCAGCGGGTCGCTCGACGAGGACGATCGGTTTTCGTCAGAGTTGGAGACGGCGTGTTTTCGCATTGTGCAGGAGGGTGTAACGAATATCGTTCGTCACGCGCGTGCGAGCAGGATCTCGATCCGGTTGGAGAGAGTGGTTTCGGATCTCATCTTGTTGATTACCGACGATGGCGCGGGGTTTGATGCGCGTGTGTTGCGTGCTGGAGGGGCGGGGATGTCGACGCTTGGGCTGCGTGGAATGGAAGAGAGGGCGCAGGCTGTTGGCGGGACGATCACGATCGACTCGGCGCCCGCGCTCGGCACGGAGATTTGCGCGCGGCTTCCGATCAAGGGTGAAAAGCGGCGCGACGGTGAAACGTCGAGAGCGGTCGAGTTCGTGAAAGCGTGACTAGGTTTTTTAGTTGGTGGATCGGTTCATGTCCCGCCCGACATCAAGTCCTGAGGCCGACCTGAACAACCCGCCAAACGTTTTCGCGGATTGGAGCGCGTGGGGTGGTTTCCTCTGTAGGCTGGACATGAACCCATCCATCAACTTCGTACTGACGCCTTTTTTTTCCACTGCTCTCCCGCAAGCGGGAAACACATGAGAAAGGAAATTTTCAAAAATCCTTTTCTACTTCTCAAAAACTCACTACAGCATCACTCGACTTCGATCAATCCAACAATGATCGCGTAGCGCACGAGGCCGGCGACGTCGTGAATGTTCAGCCGTTCCATTAGCTGCGCCCGATGCGTCTCGACAGTCTTGACGCTGATGTCGAGCAGTTGGGCGATCTGTTTCGTCGTCCGTCCCTCGGCGATCAGTTGCAGTACCTCACGCTGGCGAGGGCTCAGCGTCGCCAGCAAGTCTCTCTTCGAAACCCCCTTGCCATACTCGATCAACGTCTTCCGCGAAGTCTCAGGCGAGATATAAACGTCGCCCTTCATCACGGTCTGAATCGCCTGCTCGAGCTCAGTGCTCGCCGCACTCTTCGGCAGAAACCCCGTTGCTCCCTCACGCAACGCGCGTATCGCGTATTCCCCGGCCTCATGCACCGTCAAGACGATGATCCGAATAGTTGGATATGTCTTCGCGACGTGTCCGAGCACGTCAAACCCGCTCCCGTCAGGCATCGTGATGTCCAACAGAATCAGGTTCGGCTGATGTTGCGCGACAAGCTCGATGGCCTCGCTTCCTTTTCCAGCCTCGCCTATAACCGTCACGCCTTTGAGTTTCTCGACGAGCGCGCGAATTCCCGCCCGCACTAAAGCGTGATCGTCAGCGATTAGCACCCGTATCGGTTTCATCTCGCGGTTGTGCCTGGCGGTCGTCTGGGGGACCATCCCTTCACAATTCCAGGAAAGCCGAGCGCTGGAGCTTGAGTAATGAGACGCGACGCTCGCTTTGCAGAGGCATAATTGCAGGAAGCTCCCTGATTCAACAATCAGGAATTACCTGAGTGCTTCCTAAAAAACCGTGAAGGAAACCTGCCTGCGCACGCGGCGAATTAAAGAGTTAAGGATACCTGTTTGGAATGCGCCCGGCCACTCCCCACGCGGCGTTTTTGTGGGTTCCAAGCTCAGGGATTATCTGAGGGACGGTCAGGAAACTCCTCATTGCGTAGAGTTTACAGACCACTTAGCCTAGCCGGGCGAATTGGTTCCATAGCCCCAGGCTCGATTGAGCGTGTTCCCAACGCTACGTTCTCAGGCAGCCTCATATCAACCGAGCACGGCTATGACCCACGAAGGATCGATCCGTGCGGTGTCTGTGAAGAACGCAAACAGGCACATCCTTCCCGCGCATAACCAGAGACTGGTACGTCCCGACACACGTTTATTTGGTGTTTCTGGCTCGATGTGGTGGTAATCGGCCGCAGCTAATTGAGATCAACGAGACGCGCGCAGTGGTTTAAGAATTAAGTCCTTGCGCGTGGAAAGGGGGACGATGGCCAGGGCGAGGTCGTCGTCCCCTTGCCTACAGATCTGTGAATTTGAGTAACGCTGAGCGGGCGTACGCGAAACAGTTACTCCGCCCCGTCAACAAAGACCTCACCCGCGCGACGCACGGCTGCGGACCACTCAGATATAAAACTGATGGGGACGCAGCCAAGCGTTTGTCGAGTGGGCAATGCTCGGAAACAATTCGGAGAAATACATGAGTAACAACGGTGATCTTCTGATAAATGAAGAGTGGGTGCCACTGGCGGAGATCGAAGGCCGCTACGTGGCGAAAGTGTTGGCGCACACGCGGGGCAACAAGCAGGCGGCCGCGCGTGTGCTGCGAGTCGATCGGAAGACGCTCGACCGCATGATCAAACGCCATCACATCGAGACGGAGGCGCTGCGCGATCGAGCCAAAGCTTCGAGTAACGGAGCATCCTCATTGTAACTATCCGTGACTCGACGGCGGCAATCCTCTTGACACGGCCCAAACCGCTTTGCTAGGGTCAGCGACCACGCAGAATGAACCGAATCCTGCTCGTCGTTGCTGTCGTTGTACTCTACCTGCTGCACCAGGACATCTGGTTCTGGCGCTCTTCACGTCTCGTTTTTGGTTTCATCCCCATCGGACTCTTCTACCACGCGTGTTTTTCAGTGGCCGCGGCCTTGCTGATGTGGCTGCTCGTGACTTTTGCCTGGCCCTCACATCTCGAACGTGAGGTCGAACAAGCACAGCACGAGGAGGATGGAGCCCGTTGATTCCTGCCATCGTCGTTTTTCTGTACCTGGCCGCCGTCCTTTACATCGGCATCTTTGCTTTTCGACGCGCAAGGGGCAAAGAGGAAGCTGAAGACTACTTTCTCGCGAGCCGTTCGCTCGGTCCGTTCGTATTTCTCTTCTCGCTGTTCGGCACAAACATGACGGCCTTCGCGATCCTCGGATCGTCCGGCCACGCGTTCAACAACGGCATCGTCACATTTGGTTTGATGGCCTCTTCGTCGGGGCTGGTGATCCCGTTGACGATCTTTCTGGTCGGCACGCGCGTTTGGGCGTTGGGAAAGAAGCACGGCTTCATGACGCCGGTGCAGATGTTTCGCGACCGTTGGGAGTGCAGCCACATCGGCACGGTGATCTTCGCCGTGCAGGCCGCGATGCTCGTCCCGTACATCATTATCGGAATCATGGGCGGCGGCACGACGCTTTACGCGATCAGCGACGGCGCGGTGCCGTTCTGGTTCGGCGGCGCGATCGTGGCGATGGTTGTGATGAGCTACGTGTTCTTCGGCGGGATGCGCGGCACCGCGTGGGTCAACACGTTTCAGACGGTGTTGTTTTTGTGCTTCGGCGCGATCGCGTTGATCGTGATCGGCTACGGCATGGGCGGCTTTCGCAGCGCCGCAACGGCAATGCAGAACGCGCCCGCGCTGGCGCCGCTGCTGACGCGCGAACGGTTCTCGCCGTACTACTTTTTCAGCTACACGTTCATCCCGCTCTCGGCGATCGCGTTTCCCCACATCCTGATCTTCTGTTTGACCGCGAGAAAGATCACGCAGTTCAAGAAGACGGTGATCTTCTATCCCATCTGCATCATGGCGATCTGGTTGCCGTGCGTGTTTCTCGGCGTGATGGCGAACCGCGTGACGGACATTCCGGAGATCAAGGCGAAGCAGGAGGCGCGGCGGGTGCTCGCAACGCAGGGCCGGACGATGGAGCCGGAACAGCGTGACCAGTTGCGCGAGCAATCGGCGGGCGACGACGTCATCATGTTGTTGCTGCACCGATACGCGCCGCTCTGGCTCGCAGGTCTGCTCGGCGCCGGAATCATGGCCGCGGTGATGGCCAGCGACTCGCAGATCCTTGCGCTCTCGACGATGTTTACGGAGGACGTCTTTGCCTTCTACGGAGGCAAGTCACGCTTCGGGGAGGCGGTGCAGGTGCAGACCGGCCGCATCTTCATCATCCTGATAACTCTGTTTTCTTACATTGTCGCGCTGCAAGCGCCGGAGACGATCTTCGAGCTGGCGATTCAATACGCGTTCTCAGGTTTCGCGTCGTTGTCTCCGCTTTTGATCGGCGCGTTGTTCTGGAAGGGAAGCACGAAGTGGGGCGCGCTGGCGGTTGCAGTGTGGACTGCGGCGGCAGTCGTTGCGGTGGCTATCTTTCAGGCAACAGTCCCTGCGCCCGCGCCGGGAGGAAACACGATCGTTTGGGCGCTGGGCGGCACGGAAGTCCTGACGCGAACGCCGGGTGGAACGGCAGTGTTCAAGTTCATGCCGGTAGTGCCGATGGTGCTTGTGTCCGCGTTGCTGATGTACGTCGTTTCGCTGGCTACGCAGAAACCCTCGCGGACGACGATAGCGAAATACTTTGGAGGTACTCACTCATGAAGAAATTAACGCTCATCATCGTTGCTATCAGTTGCATGTGCGTCTGCGCGAATGCTCAAACGGCGAAGCGCCGCGCGGTGAAGACCGGGCCTCCAAACGGCATCTTTTCGCCGGCGATCGTCACCGGCGATCTCGTTTTCACTTCGGGCCAGATCGGCATCGACTCGAAGACGGGACAGATGCCAGAGGGTATGGAAGCGCAATTCGAGCAGGTCTTTCGCAACCTCGCCGCCGTGCTCGAGGCGTCGGGAAGCAGCGTCGATAACATCGTGAAGACGACGGTGTTTCTCGCGGACATGAACGATTACAACCGAATGAACGAGCTCTACAGGGCGAAGTTCAAAGGCGATCCACCGGCGCGCTCGACCGTGCAGGTCGCACGCCTCCCGCGTGACGCACGCATCGAGATCGAGGCAGTCGCGGTGGTGAAATAACCACAAAAGGCACAAAAGACACAAAAGGCACAAAACGAATTAAGGCAGGTGAGTCCCCCCTTTTCTCTTTTTGGTTTGTGCCTTTTGTGTCTTTTGTGCCTTTTGTGGTTACGTGTGACTATCCAAAACAGTAAAGCCGGCCGTCCTGCGATCCGATGACGACCCGCCCGTTTGCAATCGCCGGTGACGCCGAGAGCGCGCCGCCGGCGTTAAATTCCCAAAGCTTCGCGCCGTTCGTCAAAGCCAGTACGTAAAAACGCCCGTCATTCGAACCCACGTAAACGCGGCCGCCGGCGATCGCCGGCGACGACTCAACACGCGCCCGCGTCGCAAACGTCCACGCCGCTTTGCCGCTCGGCGTCAAACCGTGGATCAGCTTGTCGCGGCCGCCTACAACAACGCGCGACGCCGTTACCGCAGCCGACGAGTAGAACGGAAACTTGCGCTGCGGGTGCTCGTAGCGCCAAACAATGTCGCGTTTACCCAGGCTCACGCCCAGCACCTCATTATTGAACGTCCCGTAATAAGCCATGCCGGAACGAAGCGCCGGCGACGCGCCCGTGTACGCGCCGGACGACACGTTGAACACTTCCTTGCCGTCCGAGATGCGAATCGCGCGAAAGACTTCATCACAGCCGGCGATGAACGCCATGCCGCTGGCGATGCCGGGGGTCGCATGGACCGGCCCGTGTGTCCTGAACTTCCAAAGCACGGAGCCGTTGCGCGCTGAAAAGCAGTAAAGGTGTTCGTCGTACGAACCAATCAACACGCGGTCGCCGTAGACGACGGGCGACGACTTGATCTCGCTTCCCGTCTTCGCGGTCCACACTTGTTTGCCGTCCGAAGCGTTCACGGCGTGCACCGTGCCGCCGAGATCCCCGATGTAAACGACGCCGCCGCTGTAAGCCGGCGATGATTCACCGATCGACGAGCCGGTCGAATACTTCCAGTAGACGTTGCCGTTCTCGAGATTAAGCGCGACCAACTCGCCCTTTTCAGTACCGACGAAGACTGTGCCGCCGACGATCGCCGCCGACGATTCGATCGAGCCGCCCGCCTCGTACGTCCAAAGTGGTTTCAGCGTTGCAGGGACGTTCGACTGCGACACTCCAGTCAACTGATGATTGCCGCGAAACTGCGACCAGTTCTCGGCGGGTGCGTCCTGCGCGTGCATCGCCGAGAACACAAACAGCAACAATACAAGTCCGCATAATCCGTGTTTCAGTAAGCCCACTCGTAAACCTCCATCGCTCCTTTCTGATCGAACGGCCGCGGATTGAACGTCCCGGTCCATTGTTCCGCAGCTTCCGCGGCGAGCGCCGGCAACTCGTCTTTTGAAATACCTGATGCGCCCAACGTCACGCGCAATCCACCAGCTTCGGCAAGCTGCTCGAGCCGGCGTGCGAGTGCTTCGGTCCCTGAGAACAACGAGGCATAGCGTTCACCGGCGGCGCGTTCGTTCCAACGCACGACGGACGGCAACAGCATCGCGATCGCCGCGCCGTGCGCGGTACCGTAGTGCGCCGTCAACGGATTCGCGCAGGCGTGCGTCGCGCCGAGCATCGAGTTTTCGATCGCCACGCCGGCATAGAACGCTCCTAACTGCATCGCGCCGCGCGCTTCGAGATCGTTGGGTTCATTCAGCACGCGTTCGTAGTTCGGTTCGAGCAATCGCCACGCTTCACGCGAGAAGATCTCCGACAGCGGATTGCGTTTGGTTGTGACGTAAGTTTCGACGGCGTGTGCGATCGCATCGAAACCGGAAATCGCCGTGATGCTGCGCGGTTGCGAAACGGTCAATGCCGGATCGAGTATCGCGACGCGAAACGCGGCCTTGGGATCGCCGCAAGCCATCTTGATGTGGCTGTCGGACGTTGAGATGAGCGCGTAGCTTTGCGCCTCGCTGCCGGTGCCGGCGGTGGTCGGGATCGCGATCATCGGCAGCATCGGCTGCGTTGCTTTGCCGTAGCCGCGATAGTCAGACATCTCGCCGCCGTTGGTGAGGATGAAGTTAATGCCCTTGGCGCAGTCCATCGAACTGCCGCCGCCGAGTCCGATGATCGAGTCGATCTGTTCGCGTGCTGCGAACTCGGTGCCCGCCGCGATCATGCGCGTGTCAGGGTTCACTTCGAAGTCGTGAAAGCGCACGATCTCGATGCCTGATTTTTGCAGTGGATCGACCGCTTCGTCGACGTGTCCCGAAGCGACCATGCCGTGATCGGCGACCAGCAAAACGCGCCGGAACCCCAGCTCCCGAGCGACGTCGCCCAGGCGGCTGATGGTTCCAGCGCCAAAAATCATTCGAGTACGAGGCTGATAGTCGAACGGCTTCAGGTCAAACACGGATTCAGTTACTTCTTAGCGGCCGCCTTAGCAGTGGCGGGCTTGGACGGCGCGGCAGTCTCCGACAACGCGTAAAGCTGATTGCGATTGGAGATGTAGAGCACGCCGTTGGCCGGCACGGGCGTCGAATAGACCGAGCTGCCCATGTTGATTTCGCCAAGCTGCTTTTTCGTTTTTCCTTCCTGCATGATCACGACGTCGCCGTCTTCGTCGCCAAGATAAATCTTGCCGTCGATCAGCATCGGCGAGCCCCAAACCGCCGCGAAGACGTCATGGACCCAGTAGACCTGGCCCGTCTTGGCGTCGAGCGCGTGCAGGAAACCGCTGAAATCCGCTTGATAGACGATTCCGTCCTTGATCGCGGGAGTCGAGATCGAGCGGCGGATCTTGTCGTAGTGCCAGACCATTCCCGTCTTCGTGATGTCCCCGCGTTTCGTCGCGTCGATGCAGTACATGTGGCCGACGCCTTCTCCGTGCTCCGGATCCTGGCCGTTGGAGATGTAGACCTTGTCTTCGTAGATCACCGCGGTGCTGATCAGCTCGTTGCGCGTCTTGGGCCAAACAGAGTCTTTCGGGTTGGTGTCGAACTCCCAGAGTTTCTTTCCCGTGGTGGCTTCATATCCGCGAATCCAGCCGTCGCCCTGCCCGTGAACGACCTGGACCACGCCGCCGATCGTTCCTACCGTTGGCGACGCCCATTGACCATGAAGGATTCGATCCTGGACCGAGTTGTCTTCCCAAACGAGTTTGCCCGTCTTCTTACTCACGGCGATGATCGCCGGCGCTTTCGGAGACGGAACGTTGACGTGACTCTCGTCCTGGCCGTTTGAAGTGCTGACGAAAATCAGATCGCCATGCGATACCGGAGACGAATTCGCGAGGTTGTGCGGCAGCGCGCCGACTTCCTCGATCATGTCGTATCTCCAAACAACGTCGCCGTTCGTTTCGCCCGTCAGTTTCTCATCCGTGACGCCGTCGTTCTCCTTGTCGCGAAAACCCTGCGCGTCGACACACATGAGCTCGGCGCGATTGGAGACGTAGTAAACCCGATCGCCTTCGACGAGCGGCGACGACGCGACTCCCTGGTACGGCCAGTCGTTCACGCGGCCCGCAGCGAGCTTGTCGTGGACCATCTGCCACATAAACTCGCCGTCAGACTCGCGAAACGCCATCACCACGCCCTTGTCGCCGGTGATCTTCGGATCGCGCAGCCCTTCGTTGTTCGTGCCGACGAAAACCATGCCGCCAGCGACGACGGCGTTGCCGTAAGTCTGCGAGCCGAGTTGGGCGACCCACTTCACGTTCTTTTTGGTCTTCACATCCCAACTGGTCGGCAGTCCCTTCATCTTGGAGATCATGTTGCGATCCGGCGTGCCGCCCCACATGGGCCAATCGCCCGACGCGGGATCGGAAGCGGAAGTCGCGGGTGCAAAAAAGTAAATGCCGGCGCCGAGGATCAGAGCAGTAAGCAGGAACAGATTTTTAACTCTCATTTGTTCGCGTACACCTTTACGTTATCGAAGTAGAGTTCGGCCAGGCCGTTTCCGAAGATTCCCGGAGCTCCCTGGCGATTGGGGATTGGATCGACGCGTTCGATCATCCATTGCGCGGGTTCGGCTTCGCTTGCCGGCCAGACTTTCCCACGCGCGCGCGTCTTGCCGTCGGGCAGGTTGTCGACCTGGAGTTTCATGCGATACCACGTATCGGGCTTCCAGGCGTACGAAATCGTCTTGGTCCGCGCAGTTTCCGGCTGCCAGGGCTCGAGATGCAGCGTCTGGGGGTTGCCGTATAGTGTTAACACATAGCGCTGAGCAATGATACCGGCGTCGCCTTGCTGGCGCCGCTTCTGCGTCGCCATGACGTCGGCTTCGACTGTGTAATTCGACCAGTCGGAAGGTCCGATGTAAGCGCGAGAGCGAGTCAGCAGCGACGAGCCTTCAGTTAACTTCGCGAGCACCTTGTTGCCGTTCTGATCGCGCACGCCGAATTTCATCGTCATGCTCACCCACCACGCCGGCGCGGCGTTCACGGCGTACGCGTCGAACGTTTCACTCCACGGCAGCGGCGGAAACACGCGCACGCTCGCGCTGCCCGTCACGCCTTCGACAGTCGCTTTCACGAGTCCTGCCTGACTGACGGCATCGCTCGCGACGGTCAACTGGCCGTTCGTTACCGTGCCTTTCAATTGATCCAACGACCACTGCGCGGCGGACTCTTCGCGAATGAAGTTCCCCTGCGCGTCGAAAAGCCTTGCGCGGAACGAGACCTTGTCGCCGGGTTTCAGAATCAGCTCAGTCGGCACGACCTGAACGTGCGTCACTGCGTTTGCACTGACGTTCGAGCCCTCGGCAACCGATGAACTCGGCTTCGACGTTACGTTCGACTTCTTGCCGATCGCGTAGAGCCCCTTTTCGCTGACGACGTAGATGCGTCCGTTGGATACTGCGGCGGAACCGATGATCGGTTCGGGATGATCCGCCGAGCCGAGCCAGTCCTCGTCGAGAACCTCGCATCCGGTCGCCGACGGTTTCAGGATGAAAAACTTTCCGTTCTCAGTGCCGACGTACAATTTGCCGTCGGCAAGCACCGGCGAGGCTCTCTGAATCGTTCCCAGGTTGTGTAACCAGAGTTGTTTCCCGGTATTCACGTCGAAGGCCGCGATGTTCGCGCCGTTGTCGATCTGGTAGATCCGATCGCCGTCAAGCACCGGCGATGAAAACCCGCCCTGCCAGCCTTTGATCGACCACTTCGCCTGATCCTGCTTGATGTCGCCTTTGGCCGTAGCGTCGACGGCGATCATCATGCCCATCTCGTTCGAATCGAGGTTTTCTTCACTGTGCGTCAGGATCGCCGTGGTCCCACGGACGACGACGCCCGTGTTGAGCCCGCGTTTACTAACTTCGATTCTCCAGACCGGTTCGCCCGTTTGCGGTTTGATGGCGTGAAAGAAACCGTCGCTGGCGCCCTGGATAAGCAGGCGCGTGCCGTTGACGTTGGCGATGATTGGCGGCGCGTACGTCGTATCGTACGGGCGCTGTCCCGGAGAGCTTATCCACATCGTGTCGCCGGTCTTCTTGTCGAACGCGAGGAAACGATGTCCGCCGCGCCCGTGCTGTCCCCACATGAACGTCACGCCGCTGACGATCACGAGATCGCCGTCGATGAGCGGCGAGACGGTGCGGCCGCCGTGCGTCGTCAACAAGCCGAAGTCTTCGCCGAGCGATCGCTCCCAGAGGACCTTGCCGTCGCGGTTAAGAGCGATTAGGTTGCCGCCGACGCCGAACACGTAAATATTTCCCGTCGAGGGATCGCCGGCGGGCGACGCCCAGCCGACGCGATGTGGCGGCACGTCGCTCAAGTAGATATTGAAGCGATGTTCCCAAAGCATCTTGCCGTTATTGGCGTCGAAACACATGACGCGCTCTTGCAGCGTCTCGCCCTGGCCCGCCGAGTTCTGGAGGTAGACGCGGTCTCCCATCACGATGGGCGCCGAGCGTCCGCCGTACGGCGCTCGCCAGGCGAGATTTTCGCCGGCGGGGGACCATTTGACCGGCAAGTTCTTTTCGGTCGACACGCCGTCGCGCGCAGGACCACGCCATTCGGCCCAATCGCCGGCCGCAACGACTGCGAATGCAAGACAAACGTTCAAATAAATGGAGATCAGATTATTCATTTTGAAGGCCCATAAGTTGACTGGATAAACGATGTTCCGCTTGCAACCCTAATGATGTAGGATACGTAAGCTCACGTTGCTGCGTTACATTTTTCGGTAAAATTCTAACACGGATAACACGGATAAGAGGCACTTCCCCAGGCTCGAGGACAAGACGATGCTGGTGCTACACAAGTTCTTCCTCTTTTCGCTACTTGGTCTGCTGTTCGTACAAGGCACGACAAACACAAAACAGGAGCTAAACGATCAGCTTTTCGAAGCGGTGCGCAAAGGCGACGCCGCGGCGGTCGCGGCGCTGCTCGACAAGGGCGCGGACGTCAACGCGAAATTCCGCTACGGCCAGACCGCGTTATTCAAAGCGGCTGAGAAAGGCAATGCGAGCGTTGCCAAGGTGTTGCTCGATCGGGGCGCTGACGTTACGGTGAAAGACACGTTTTACGGCGCCACGGCGATGACCTGGGCCATGAGCAACGGTCATACAGACGTCGTGCGGCTGTTGTTCGAAAAGGATTCGAGCAACGCCGACGAAGTGTTGATGACCGGAGTGCGCTCGAGTAACGAGGAGCTGGTGAAGGTTGTCCTCAATAAAGGCGGCGCCAAACCGCAAACGTTGACGGCCGCACTCGTCGCCTCGATGGCGAATCCGAAGAATGCCGGGATCGTGGAGTTGTTAAAAAAAGCCGGCGCCGTCGCTCCGCCGGAGGTGGATGCGGCCACGATGCAGTCTTACGTTGGCAAGTACAAAGGCGATACAGGGCCCGAGCTCTCGATCACAGTGAAGGAAGGCAAGTTAATCGCGATCTCGCCACAGGCGCCAAATCCGATCCTATTGATGGCGATCGACAAGACCAGTTTCCGGCCCGTTGAATTTGAAGGAATCACACTGACGTTCAACGTTGAAGGCGGCAACGTGACCGGTCTCGCGTTCAAGCAGGGACCAAACACAACTCAAATGAAACGCCTTCCTGCTGAAACGAAACCATAAAACCTGCGGGGTTCACATGAAAAAATTCTTATTTGCCCTCTCTCTTCTGACGATCTTTCATCTGGTGGCTCAGGCACAAAACTGGCCGCAGTTCCGTGGACCGGGCGCGACGGGCGTCGTCGAAGGCTCGCCTCAGCCGGTCAAGTTCGACGCGTCTACTCAACAAAACGTCCGTTGGAAGACGCCGATTCCGGGACTATCGCATTCGAGCCCCGTCGTGTGGGGCAACAAGATCTTCGTGACGACCGCAGTCAGCTCCGCAAAAGACGAAACGCGTTTCGGTCTCTACGGCGACGTCGCGCCGGTCAAAGACGATCCGAAGCACACGTGGAAGGTCTACGCCATCGACAAGCAAAAGGGCACGATCCTGTGGGAACGCGTCGCTTACGAAGGCATTCCGAAAGTCAAACGACATCCGAAGTCGTCGCACGCAGCTTCAACGCCGGTGACCGACGGTAAGTATCTGATCGCGCTGTTCGGCTCGGAAGGTCTTTACGCGTACGACCTGAACGGCAAGCTCCTTTGGAAACAGGATCTCGGCGTGCTCGACGCGGGATGGTTTTACGACGTCGACTACCAGTGGGAATACGCCGCCTCGCCGATCATCTACAAGAACATGGTGATCGTTCAGGCGGACATTCAGAAAGACTCCTTCGTCGCCGCTTACGACCTCAAGACCGGAAAACAGATTTGGAAAACTGCGCGTGAAGGCGAGCTTCCCGGCTGGAGCTCTCCGACTGTGTACGAAGGCAAGACGCGTGCGGAGCTCGTCACGGCCGGCGCCAAAGCGATTCGCGGTTACGATGCGCTAACCGGAAAAGAGTTGTGGAAACTCGGGCCGATGGCTGAAATCGCGACGCCGACTCCGTTCTCCGCGTTTGATCTGATCTTCGTTACCAGCGGTTACCGGCCGGTCCAACCGATTTATGCCATAAAACCGGGTGGCAGCGGTGATTTGTCTTTGAAGGAAAAACAGGTCTCCAACGAGTTCATCGCGTGGAGCAAAGAGCGCGGCGGCCCTTACATGCCGACACCGATCGTTTACGGTGAGCTGCTTTACACATGTTCGAACCAGGGCGTGTTGACGGCTTACAACGCGAAGACGGGCGAGCGCGTTTACCAGGAGCGGCTCGGCGGGACCGGCGGCGCGTTTACGTCTTCTCCGGTCGCTTCAGACGGCAAGATTTATCTGTCGAGTGAAGACGGCGACGTTTTCGTCGTCAAGGCCGGACCGAAGTATGAATTGCTCTCTAAGAACCCGGTCGGGGAAGTGGTAATGGCGACGCCGGCGATCTCGGATGGACTGCTGATCGTTCGCACCGTCTCGCACCTGTATGCGTTTGGCGAAGCGCCCGTGTCGAAGAAAGAATAAACAACAAAGGAAAGAATGAAAGTGAAATCATCACGTCGAATCAGTCTTGTTCTCATTCTGGCTGCATCGTTTGTAGTCGCGTTAGCCGGCGCCGCGGCCGCCGGTAACTGGCCGCAGTGGCGCGGTCCGGATGGATCGGGAATCTCCACGGAGAAGAACCTCCCGGCGGAATGGACTCCAACCAAGAACATCAAGTGGAAGACACCGATCGAAGGCCGCAGCCACTCGTCCCCGATCGTGTGGGAGAACAAGATCTTCGTGACCACCGCAATCGAGGGAGCGGAGGTTCCGGGAGCGAAGGCTGCGAAGCACCTGCTCGACAACAAGGAGTTCGTGCATCCGGACAGCATCGGCGCGAACCGCAAGCACACCTTCAAAGTGATCGCGCTGAATCGCGACAACGGGAAGATCCTCTGGGAAGCAGTCGCGTTCGAAGGAACGCCGTACGACGATCGCCATCGCAAGAGCTCGTACGCTGCTTCGACGCCGGCGACCGACGGCAAGATGGTCTATGCGTACTTCGGCAGTGAAGGTCTCTACGCTTACGATTTCAACGGCAAGCTCGCGTGGAAAGCCGACGTCGGCAAACTCGCCAATCTCGGCATGGGCACGGGCACCTCGCCGATTCTGTTCGAGAACGTCGTGATCGTGCAGGCCGACGAAGACAGCGGCGAGTCGTCGTTCATCGTTGCTTACGACAAGAAGACGGGCAAGGAAGTTTGGAAGACGCCGCGCAAGGTGCAAATCAGTTGGTCCACGCCGTTGCTGGCGCGCAGCGCGAAACGCACCGAATTAATCACGAGCGGAACGGAGACGATCATCGCTTACGATCCGGCCACTGGAAAGGAACTGTGGACGCACAAGGGCGTCGAGAGCAATGCGATTCCGTCGCCGGTTGCGAACAACGAGATGGTCTACCTCGTCGCCGGTTTTCCCGCGAAGATCGCGTTGGCCATTCGTCTCGGCGCCTCCGGCGATCTGACCGGCACGCCGAACGTTCCCTGGAAGTACGCGAAAGGCACAGCGTACGTGCCGTCGCCGATTCTCTATGGTGACTATCTTTACCTGACGACCGATCGCGGTATTCTGACGTGCATCGACGCGAAGACGGGCAAGGTGGTGTACGAAGGCGGCCGCATTCCGATTCCCGCGACGTTCACGGCGTCGCCTGTAGCGTTCGACGGCAAGATCCTGCTGACGAGCGAAGACGGCGACACGTTCATCGTGAAGGCTGGTCCGAAGCACGAGATTCTCGCAACGAACTCAGTGGGCGAACCCGTCTATGCTTCGCCCGCGATTGCCGATGGACGGATCTACATTCGAGGAGAGAAGAACATCTACTGCATAGGCAGCTAACCCGTGCATGCGCTAGTCCTCATCATCTGCGCTTTAACTCTCGTAGACAACTGGCCGCAGTGGCGTGGTCCACGCGGCCAGGGTGTTTCAGACGAGAAAAACCTGCCGCTCGAATGGAGCCCCACCAAAAACATCAAATGGAAAACTCCGGTGCCCGGTCGCGGACATTCGTCGCCGATCGTTTGGGGGAACCGTCTTTTCCTTACGACGTCGATCGAGGGCGCGGAAATTCCCGGCGCTGCCGCGGTCAAGCACGTCATCAACAATCAGGTCGTCAAACTTCCCGATACCACGGGCGCGGAACGCAGTCACACACTCAAGCTGATCTGCGTCGACGTCGACACCGGCAAGATCCTTTGGGAACGCACTGTTCACGAAGGACGCATGTACGACGATCGTCAGAAGTCCAACACGTACGCTTCGTCAACGCCCGCGACGGACGGCAGTCACGTTTACGCGTTCTTCGGATCGGAAGGCGTTTACTGTTACGACTTCGAAGGCAAGCAGATCTGGAAAGCCTCGCTTGGCGGAATTGCGAAGATGGGATACGGCGAGGGTACGTCGCCGATCATCTTCGAGAACCTGCTGATCATTCAGGCCGACTCGGAACTCGGGCAGGGCTCGTTTATCACTGCGTTGGACAAAACGACGGGCAAGCAGGTCTGGAAGACGCCGCGAAAAAACCGCGCGTCGTGGTCGACTCCGGTGCTGGTGCGTGGAGCGAAACGAGTCGAGTTGATCGCGAGCGGCGCCGAGAGTGTCGTGTCGTACGATCCGCTTACGGGGAAAGAGTTGTGGCAGTCTGAAGGACTGGTCAGCCATGCGATTCCGACGCCGCTGATTGGCGACGACACGGTTTTCGTTTATGCGGGCAGTCATGACAAACGCGGGTACGCCGTTCGCCTTAGCGACAACAAGGTCCTGTGGCGGCACGACAAAGGAACGGCTTACGTCGCTTCCGGAGTTTTGTACGACGGCAGTATCTACCTGATCACGGACGGCGGGATCATGAGCAGTCTCGATGCGAAGACGGGGCAGTTGAAATACGAAGGCGGCCGTTTGCCGGTCGCTGCCACGTTCTTCGCGTCGCCGGTGGCGTTTGACGGAAAGGTTTTGATTACCAGCCAGGATGGCGACACGTTCGTGATCGCAGCCGGCCCGAAGCACGAAGTGCTGAAGACCAATTCGGTCGGCGAGCCGGTCTACGCCTCACCCGCGATTTCCGGCGGCCGCATCTTCATCCGCGGTCAACAGCACCTGTACTGCATCGGGCAGTGACGGGGAACATTTCTTGTCAGCCGGGCGTCTTAAGTTAATAATCTCGCAAGGCAGGACGTTACGTACTTGAAAGGGGTGGCTATGTTTGAAGGACAAAAGTCTGCGCCGTGGTACAAGAGCCGAAAGTTGTTAATTGCGATTCCGATCGCGGTGATTCTTATCGCAGGTGTGTGGGGCCTGTACATGTGGATGGGGTCCCGTGCCAGAGATGCGCACGACGCGGAGGTCGAAGCACATCGCCGGCAACAGGCCGCGCAGCCGACCGAAGCCGCGCCCGTTCAAACTGCCGCGCCCGTAGCGCAGCCAAGCGCTTCCGCGTCGCCAACGAATCCGGCCGACACTCCCCAGGCCGCGCACGCGGATGGTAGAAACTATTGGACCAACTTCCGCGGTCCGCAGCGCGACGGCAGATACGACGAAGCGCCAATCTTGACCTCGTGGCCCGCAAACGGTCCGACCGCGCTTTGGAAACAGCCCGTTGGAGTCGGTTTTTCCTCTTTTGCGATTGCCGAAGGAAAGGCTTACACGATCGAGCAGCGACGCCGGCAGGAAGTAGTCGCGGCATACGATATCGCTACGGGTCGCGAGTTATGGACGCAGGCCTGGAACGCGGAATTCACGGACAGCACCGGCGATGGACCACGAACGACGCCGACCTGGGACCAGGGACGCCTTTACGCGCTCGGCGCGACCGGCGAGCTGCGCTGTCTCGACGCGAACACAGGCAAAGTCATCTGGGGCAAGAACATTCTCTCCGAAAACCAGGCGTCGAACCTGCAATGGGCGCAGTCAGCATCGCCGCTGATTGTCGACGACAAAGTCATCGTGCTTCCGGGCGGTGGCGGCGGCAAGTCCGTTGTGGCTTACAACAAGATGACCGGCGCGCCAGTGTGGAAGTCGCTTGACGATCGTCAGGCGTATGTTTCGCCGATGCTGGTCGAACTAGGCGGGCGGCGGCAGATCATCGTCGTGAGCTCGCTGCGAGTGGTTGGTCTGGTTCCGGAGAGTGGTGCGCTGCTTTGGAGTTATCCGTGGGAAACGGACATGGGGATCAACGTTTCGCAGCCGATCGTCGTCGACAAGAACCGGTTCTTTATCTCGTCAGGTTACGGGAAAGGCGCGGCGCTGGTGGAGTTGAAAGGCAGCGGCAACAGCTTCACGGCGAACACCGTTTGGGAAAACACGAACATGAAGAACAAGTTCAATAGTTCGGTTCTTCATAACGGTTATGTTTATGGGCTCGACGAAGGAATCCTCGTTTGTTTGGACGTGAACACCGGCGAGCGCAAGTGGAAGGAAGGACGATACGGATACGGACAGGTGGTGCTTGCGAGCGGTCATCTGATCGTCACGGATGGCAACACCGGAGACGTCGCGCTGGTGAAGGCGTCGCCGGATAAGTACACGGAAGTCGCGCGCTTTCCAGCGTTGAAGGGCCAGATATGGAACCATCCAGCCCTCGCCGGCGGACGCTTACTCGTACGCAACTCGACCGAGATGGCTGCTTACGATATTTCTGCAAAACAGTAACCACAAAAGGCACAGAAGACACAAAAGGCACAAGAGGGTGTAAATCAGGTAAGGCGTCCTTGGGTGAACCAGAGTTAAGACGCCGTACCTGAGAAATGATCTTCTGTGCCTTTTGTGTCTTTTGTGCCTTTTGTGGTTAAAGCTAAGACCGTTTGAAGATGCGCTTCGCTTCGTAAGAGATATTTGGATTGTCGACGTACATGTCGATGACGAGCTCGCCCTGACCCGAGATCGTCCACTTCCTCACGATTTGAACAGGCACTGGACCGTTCGGCGTCTGATTCGTCATCACGTCAGTGACAGTGATGCCATTTCCAGCCGGCAGCCACGTCGCGGTGCGTTTGCCTTTTGGCGGAGCAGGCGGCGCTGGTTGTCCCGGCGGCGCGGGCGGCGTCGGCGGTTGAAACTCGTGCTCCTTGCCGTCGAGGATGTACGTATCCTTCTGAACTCGCTCATTCCCCGGCTGAATCAGCTTCGTCTCGACCTCGATCTGATCTTCCTTCTGCGTGACCGTCATGATCTGGGTCATGTTACCGGGCAGGCCGTAACTGCGCGCCCGATCCAGGTTCCACGTCCCCGTGAAGTTCGGCTTATCCACAGCGGCCAACGCCAGCACTGACAAAACGAGCGCCGTAGCAATCGTCATCAGAATCCTTCTTGCCATCATCGGATCTCCTTTTTCACACACCTAAACTTAAACAGGTTCAGCTTCCGCAATCTGCGGTGCGTACTGCTCGGATTTGATCAGCGAGAGCAACGGTCCCGTCATAAACGTCGTGACGAGCGCCATCAATACCATCATCGCAAAGATACGCCCGGATAAAATGCCAAGGTCGTAACCAATATTCAGGACGACCAGTTCCACCAACCCTCTTGTATTCATCAGCACGCCGATGCCAAACGACTGCGACCAACTCATCCCCGTCCAGCGGCTCATCAACATGCTGCCGCCCAGTTTACCTGCAATCGCGACCAGAATGATCACGCCGCACAGCGCCCAACTCTGCCAGTCGTTCAGCAAACCTATCTGGGTGCGCAATCCGGTAAACACAAAAAACAGCGGCAGCAACGCAGCGGCGCTGAAACCCTCGATCTTGTCTTTCAAGAACGTCCGGAAATCGACGGCCGCCGGCATTACGATGCCCGCCAAAAACGCTCCGAACAGGGCGTGAATCCCGATCGTCTCCGTCACCAGCGCGCACACAAGAACGAAGGCCAGCATCGCCGCAATCACCCGCCGCCCGTGCAAGCTGGAACGCGGCGTCTCTTTCACGATCCGGCTCAACTGCGGCCGCACGATAAAAAGCATCGCCGCCGCAAACATCAACGTGAACAACACTGTCGCCAACGAAGCCGCGGCGCCCGTCGCATTAACGATTGCGATCACCAGCGCCAGAATACACCAGGCGGTAACGTCGTCGACGGCAGCACACGTGAGCGCAATTGAACCGAGAGAAGTTTGCGTGAGCTCGCGATCTTCCAGGATGCGCGCCAGCACGGGAAACGCCGTGATGCTCATCGCGACCCCGATGAATAACGCAAACGCACTGAACGAGGTTCCCGGCGGCGCTAGTTCGCGATAGAGAAACAGTGACAGCGCCGAACCGAGCAGGAAAGGAACGATGATGCTCGCATGACTGATCATCACCGCCGCTGTCCCTTTCTCGCGCAGGTGCCTGGTGTTCAATTCCATGCCCACGACGAACATGAAAAGCACGACGCCAATCTGGCTCAACAACCGCAACGTTTCGAGTGACGATTGCGGAAACAGGAATGTCATCACGTCCGGAAAAAACAAGCCGAGCACCGAAGGACCGAGGGCGATCCCGGCGAGCATCTCGCCCATTACCGGAGGCTGACCCAACCTGCGAAAAAGTCTGCCGAACAGACCAGCCATGATGATGATCACGACGATCTGCATCAGAAGAATACTCATCGGGTTGCGGAAGTTTTCGTTGAAGCTCTCCGTCAAAGACGTTATCGGGGAAGTAGCGGCAGTTGTCGTTCTGGTTTGCGCGCCTCGGTCCAGGCTCGAACCAACCGTGAGGATTATCCAAACACCGCCAATAAAAACAACAATTAGCAGCACGTAAGGTAAATAGTGCCTTGCATCCGAAAATCTGAATCCGTGTTGAGGCGACATCGATTCTCTATACAACGTCAACTCGCAGACGCGCAACCTATGAATTGCGTCGTGCGTAGTAACCTGCTAATTTTGCCAAGTTGCGCTGAAGCGCCTATTAGATGACTGTAGAGACCCCAGCCAGAACCGAAGTAGGGAATTATTTTGTCTCGAACTACCCGCCTTTCTCTCAATGGAAGCCGGAGTACGTTCCGCAGGCCCTCGCCGCACTGGCGCAACCGGCCCGCGTCGACGATCCGCTCGGCCTTTATATTCACATCCCGTTTTGCCGGAAGCGATGTCTCTTCTGTTACTTCAAAGTCTACACTGACAAGAACTCCTCCGAGATCGAGATCTATCTCAATGCACTGATCAAGGAGAACGAGCTCTACAGCCGTACGCCTGCTTTTCAGGGACGGCAATTGAAATTTGCGTACTTCGGCGGCGGCACTCCGTCGTACATCAGCGAGAAACAGTTACGTTATCTGGTCGAAGGTCTGAACCAGCACGTGACCTGGGACAACGCCGAAGAGGTGACGTTCGAGTGCGAGCCCGGCACGATTCAGAAGTCGAAGCTGCAAACGCTGAAAGACATCGGCGTGACGCGCCTCAGTCTCGGCATCGAACATTTCGACGACGACGTCCTCGCCGCTAACGGGCGCGCGCATCTCTCGCCCGAGGTCTATCGCGCTTACGAGTGGGCGCGCGAAGTCGACTTCCCGCAAATCAACGTAGACCTGATTGCCGGAATGATCGGCGAGACGGAAGAGAAATGGCGTGAGACCGTACGGCGCACGATCGAGTTGGAGCCCGACTCCGTCACTATCTACCAGATGGAGTTGCCCTACAACACGATCATCTCGCAGGACATCCTGAAAAAAGGAATCGACTCGCCCATCGCCGACTGGGCCACCAAGCGCCGCTGGCTCAATTACGCGTTCGAAGAGTTTCTCGCGCGTGATTACGCGATTGCCGGAACGGACATCGTCGCCACGAAGAAGAAGACGTGCCGCTTCATCTACCGCGACGCGCTGTGGCACGGCGGCGACATGATCGGAATCGGCGTCTCGTCGTTTTCGCACTTCGGCGGCGTGAACTATCAGAACGCGCACAACTTCGAGGAGTATATGCGCATCCTTAACGAGGACCGCCTGCCGCTCTGGCGGGCCGTTTCGTTGACGCCTAAGCAGCGATTGATTCGCGAAATGGTCCTGCAACTAAAAACCGGCGAGCTCGATATTGCTTACTTTCAGAAGAAATTCAGCGCCGATGTTTGGCAGGAATTTCTGCCGGTCTACGAGAGTCTTGCCAGTGATGATCTGTTGAAACGAGAGAACGGCGCGATTCGTCTCACTCGCCGCGGAGTTTTGGAAGTGGACCGTTTCCTGCCGGAGTTTTTTGAACCTGAACTGAGAACCGTACGCTACGCATGAATAATAATACTTACGACGTCATTGTAATGGGCGGTGGGCCCGCGGGGAGCTCTGCCGCCAGCATGTTGGCCCGCGAAGGGCGCAGTGTGATCCTGTTCGAGAAGGAAATCTTTCCCCGTCATCACATCGGCGAGTCGCTGATGACTGACACTTACTGGACCTTCCGCCGCATGGGCCTGCTCGAGAAGTTGAAGCAGAGCCCGTTCGTGCGCAAGTACAGCGTGCAATTCGCGAACGCGGCGGGCAAGGAGTCGCGGCCGTTCTACTTCTTCGAAGCGGTGCACCACGAGAGCGCGGTGACGTGGCAAGTGACGCGCGCGCAGTTCGATCATATGCTGATCGATCACGCCGCCGAGCAGGGCGTGAAGGTGCATCAGGGCGTGATGGTCAAGCAGGTGCTGTTTGAAGGCGACCGCGCGGTTGGCGTGGAAGTGCAGATGCAGGACGGTTCGCGTGAGCAGTTCTTCGCGAAAGTAGTCGTCGACGCGACGGGCCAGGCGGCGATGCTCTCGAACAAGTTTCGCTGGCGCGTGCGCGATCCGAAGTTGAAGAAAGCGGTGCTGTACTCGTACTTCAAAGGCGCGCATCGCGAGCCGGATCTGAACGGCGGCGCGACGCTCGTGTTGCGTACGGAAAAGGGAAGCAACGGGTGGTTCTGGTATATCCCGCTCGAAAACGACATCACCAGCGTCGGCATCGTCGCCGATCCGGAGTACCTCGTTCAGGGCCGCGGACAAGACCTCGCGCAGATCTTCCACGAAGAGATCGAGAAGTGTCAGCCGTGCGCGCGCCGCGTCGGAGACGCCGAACGCGTCGACAAGATCTACTCGATTCTCGACTATTCCTATCGTTCAAAACAGAACGCCGGCAACGGATTCATCCTGATCGGCGACGCATACGGTTTCCTCGATCCCATCTACTCGTCCGGCGTGTTGCTGGCGTTGAAGATGGCGGAGCTCGCCACCGACGCGATTCACGACGCGTTCAAACACGACGACTTCTCAGCGGAACGACTCGGACAGTTTCAGACAAAACTCGACCGCGGCATCGAGTCGATGCGCAAGCTGGTCTATGCGTTCTACAACGAGGGATTCAGCTTTTCAGGGTTTCTGCGGAAGTATCCCGACGAGCGCGGACACATCATCAATCTGCTGATTGGCGACGTGTTTCGTGAAGGCGTCGATTCGGTGTATGGGCCAATGGCGGAATTCGCGGAGATCCCACCGCCGCTCTACGAACAGATCGAAGCGATGGAGCAATCCGAGGTCCTGCTCAGCGCCAAGTACCTCTACTACGAAGATCGTCTGACTTTGGACCTAAAACAATAACTTCAATCCAAACTGAATGTGCCGCGGATCTCGTGCAGACGAGATCCGGCCGAACGTCGGCGAGCCGAGGAAGTTATCCGGCAGGTTCAGGTTCGGATGATTGAAGAGATTGAAGAACTCCGCGCGGAACTGCAGATTCATCCGCTCCGTCAACGCCGTGTTCTTCATCAGCGCCGCGTTCACGTTCTGAAATCCCGGACCATCCAGAATATTTCGACCAGCGTTCCCGAACGTTCCCGGCGGCGGGAATGCGAACGCGGCGGTGTTGAACCAGCGTTCCGGCGTCGGGTTTGAAATCTCCGGATTGCCTGTGACGTTGGGCCGATCGTTTGCGCCGAAGCCGAGAATCGAACGGCCGGTGCCGCTGTTGTCGAGCTCTGAAAGCAGCGCCACCGTGAACGGGCGGCCTGTTTGGAACGTCAGTATCCCGTGAGTTTCCCAACCGGTTAAGAAGGTCGAGACCCAGCCATCGTCCGCCAGAAATTGGCGTCCCTTTCCAAACGGAAGCGCGTAGGAGTAACTCAGCGAGAGTCGCTGCCGAACGTCGAAGTTTGAACGCCCGCGCTCCGCCGCGACGTTGTAACTGTTCTGCGGGAAGTTTGGATCGCCTGCGCTGCTGAAGAAGTTCGACGCGTCGTCGATCGACTTGGACCAGGTGTACGACACGAGCGACGTTAACCCGTGGTAGAGCCGTTGCTGGAAGCGCACCTGGAGCGCGTTGTAACTGGAGTTGCCGCGCGATTCGAGCAGGTCGATGTCGTCGAAGCGCGGATCGGGACGCGGGACAAACGGCAGTCCCGGCGGCAGGACCTGTGGCTGCGGTTGGTTGATGTCGCGCGCGGTTAAGAGTTTGGAGCCCTTCGATCCTACGTAAGCGACTTCGAGAACAGTCCTGTTTCCGAGTTCCTGTTCGATGTTGAAGTTCCAGTGCTGCATGTAACCGGTACGCAAATCAGGCTGGATAGCCAGCGCGGAATCGGGCAGCGGAAATGGGAAGAACGACGGAAATGGATCGCTCAACGTCAGCGGCAATCCCGGCAGCGAGAAGAAGATGTTGTTGTCGAAGAACGGCGAGTTGAAATAGAGCGATTCAGACGGCGCCATCGGCGATTGATCGTAGTAAACGCCGTAACCGCCACGCAGCACCGTGGTATCGCGAACGGTCCAGGCAAAGCCGACGCGCGGCGCGAAGTTGTTTTTATCAGCGTCGAAGCCGCTGCGCGGGACGCCGTTCGTTCCGACTTGAACGATGTTGCGCGTCGCGAGGTCAAATACCGTTGCGTGATCTTCATCGTCGACCGGCGGCGAGTTGAACTCGTAACGCAGACCTGCATTGAGCGTGAATCGCGGCGTGACGCGCCAACTGTCGTTGATGAAGAAGTTGTAACTCTCGGTTCGGATCTGCTGCGGGTTATCGACGCGCGCGACGCTCGTCAGCAGCGGAAAGCCGAACAACATGTCAGCCAGCGCATTGCCGGTCAGTTGAAAGAACGGCGAGAACTGCAAACGGCCGCGCGACTCGACGTCGCGGAAAGCGTTTTGCTGCGAGAAGCGTATGTCGGCGCCGAACTTCACCATGTGATTGCCGTGAACATAGCTCGCATTGTTCAGGACCTGGTAGACGTTGGTGACGCTGTTTTGCGGATTGTTGCCTTCGTCGCCGAGCGGTGAATAACCGGTGATGGTGATGAAGCTGAGACCGAGATCACGCTCGCGCGGCGAGATAGTCGGCAGCCCGACTTCGGAGTTCAACACGCTCGCCTCTTGTGTCACTGTCGCGGCGACTCGACTGAACGCGAGGCGCGTTTCGTTGACGAGCCTTGGCGTCAGCACGAGCGTGAGCGCCGCCATCGCGTTTTGACTGCGACGCTTCACAAAGTCGCCGAACCCCGGCACTGCCGCGAACGACGGACCCGTAAACGGTTCGAACAGATCGCGGTCGCCGAAGCTGTAGCGGAACGCGAGATCTGCTTTGTTGGTAAGACGATGATCGATGCGAACGTCGAAACTGTCGTTATCGTCGCGCTGCGTCGGCGATGAAACGAAGTTTTGAAACGGCACGTTGCGGTTAGGTAAGGGATACAGCGCCGCAATCGCTCGCCCGACCGGATGGATGAAAAACTCAGGAATGACGCCGCCCTCGAACGGCTGGCCCGTAAACGGGTTCGTCGGCACGCCGAAAACACTGTTGGAGAAATTTCCGACGCGTTCCTCGGCGGTGGGCACATTCGTGAGACGCGTGATGCCCTCGCGTGAGCGCGTCCCTTCGTAGTCGGCGAAGAAGAACGTGCGGTCGCGGAGGATCGGACCACCGAGCGCGCCGCCAAACTGGTTGCGCAGGTATTTCGGTTTCGATTCGCCGGCGGGCGCAAAGAAGTTACGGGCGTCGAGCGCGGCGTTTCGGTGAAACTCGAACAGCGTACCGTGAAAGTCGTTTGTTCCCGAGTTGAGAATGACGTTCACTTGCGCGCCGGGGTTGCGGCCGAACGAAGCGTCGTAGGTGCTCGTCAGCATCTCGAATTCGCGAATGGCGTCGACCGAGGGCCGGACGCCGAACGTGTTCAATTTGGGATCGATGTTGTAGACGCCGTCGAGCAGGAAGTTGTTCGCGTCTTCGCGCGCGCCGTTGACGCTGAACGCGAAGTCGCCGCGCACGGAACCAGCAGAGCCCTGGGCCGGCGGAACCGCGCCGGGAACGAGCAGGCTCAATTCGTAAAAGTTGCGTCCGTCGAGCGGCAGGCCGGTGATCTGGCGATTTTCGATGACTGTGCCCAGTGAGGCAGAATCTTTCTTGAGAGTCGCCTCGTAGATCGAATCAATTTGAATTACGTCCGGCCCACGCAATTGGAGAGTCACGTCAACACGCCGATCTTGATTGACCAGCAACCCGATCGTTTCGCTATGTTTCTGAAAAGAACCTATTTCTACTTCCAATTTATAAATTCCGGGCGGAAGCGAAGCGATGCCGTACTCACCTTGTTCGCCGCTCGTCGTTGTTCTTCGCTCACCTGTGGCTACGCTGGTTAGAGTAATGTTCGCGTTTGGAATAGCCGCCCTGTTCGGGTCGAAGATGGTCCCACGCACGGCCGCGCGATGGGTTTGCGCGGCCGCCGGCAAAGCGAACAACAACGACAGAACGAGCAGGACGAGGGTACGAAAAGTTGGCTTCAAGATTTAGTGCTCCCGTTCGAAATTTTGCAGGTCCACTGAGTGAATTTTGCAGACCTTAGCAAATCGCTTTCGATTTTGCTAATTGCCTATTCAATTCGGAGACTGACTGCTAGAATGCGTGCAATCAAGGATATAGCCATTACGGAAAAGCTCTTTTTCGAGTTTCATATTCGGAGGTCTTGATGCTCTGGATCCTTTTTGCTCTCGGCGCGGCGCTGTCGTGGGGTTTGTATGGTCCTGCTTTGCACCGCGGCCAGGTCGAGCTCGGCAATCCAATGCGCGCCTTGTTGTGTGTCGGCGTCGCTTACTTTCTCATCGGCGTGCTGGTTCCGGTCATCACGCTGTCATCGCAGGGCCAGCTCAATGGCTTCACGATGAAGGGCTCGGTCGGCGCTACCGCAGCGGGCGCTTTGGGCGCGATCGGCGCCGTCTGCATCATCTATGCTTTCCGTTCAGGCGGGCTGCCGACGTACGTGATGCCGCTCGTGTTCGCGGGCGCCCCGCTCGTCAACGTGTTGTATTCGATGTGGTTGCATCCCCCCAAAACTTCACCAAATCCGTTGCTCTATTTAGGTTTTATTTTGGCCGCGTTAGGTGGTGGTTTGGTTTTGTATTTCAAACCACAGTCGTAATTGAGTTCGTGTCTCCCCGGAAAACACGAAGGAGATGGCATGATGAAACGCATGTGGGTATTACTGTTCGTACTCAGCCTCGCAAACGTCGCGTTGGCCCAGTCAAACAATGCCAACTGGCCGCAGTGGCGCGGGCCGAACCGCGACGGTATTTCGAAGGAAACGGGATTGCTGAAAGAGTGGCCCGCCGAAGGTCCGCCGCTGCTTTGGAAAGCAACGGGCGCAGGCCGCGGCTTCTCGTCGTTCTCGATCGCCAACGGCCGTTTGTTCACGATGGGACTGCGGGGCGACCGCGAGTTCGTGATCGCGTTTGACGTGGCGACTGGAAAAGAAGCATGGGCGACGCCGCATGGCGGCGCGTTTCGCAACGATCGCGGTGATGGTCCACGCGGCACGCCGACTGTGGACGGCGATCGCGTCTACGCGCTCGGCGGCAATGGCGATCTTTCAGCGATCGAGGCGCGCACGGGAAAAATCGCTTGGACCAAGAACATCCTGCGCGAATTTGGCGGACGGAACATCACGTGGGGCATCAGTGAGTCGCCGCTGATCGTCGGCAACAAGGTGCTGGTGAATCCCGGTGGGACGGACGCGTCGATCGTCGCGCTGAACAAGAGCGACGGCTCGGTTATCTGGAAGAGCCAGAGCGACAAGGCTGGTTACTCGTCAGCGATTCCGTTGCAGGTGAACGGCGGCACGCAAGTCATCTTCTTTACGTCGCAACGCGCGGTCGGTCTCAATCTGAACGATGGAAAGTTGTTGTGGGAGTATGCGCGGCCGTCCAACAACGTTGCGAATGCTGCGACGCCGATAGCGCGTGGCAATCGCGTGTTCATCTCGTCGGATTACGGGACCGGCGGCGGCGTTGTCGAGATCAAGCCTGACGGTACGGCGCAGGAGCTCTGGTTCACGAAAGACATGCGCAACCATCACAGCAGTTCGGTGCTGGTTGGCGATCACTTGTACGGCTTCTCGAGCTCGATTCTTACGGCGATGAAGTTTGACACCGGCGAAGTAGCGTGGCGCGATCGCAGCGTCGGCAAGGGATCGCTTGTTTTTGCGGATGGACGTTTGTATTTGTTCAGCGAGAAGGGTGTCGTTGGATTGGCGGAAGCGACCCCGACGGGTTACGTCGAACGCGGACGCTTCAGCATTCAGGCGGGAAACCTGGAGACGTGGACGCATCCCGTCGTCGCCGGCGGCCGTTTGTATCTGCGCGATCAGGACACGATCTACGCTTACGACGTGCGCCAGAAGTAATCAATTGGATTTCACGTAATCGCGGGCCTCGCGGAGCTCAGGTAAATCCGCGTCGGCTTCTTTCCACTGTTCGAGAAGTTTCGTGTAGGTAGCTCGCGCGGTGGCGGCATCGCCGCTTTGCGCGGCTGCGCGCGCCAGGCCCAACAACGATCGCGCGCGGTTTGGCTGGCGCTGTAGCGCTACCTGAAACTTCTCGACAGCCTCTTTCGGCTGTCCCGCCCGCAACAGAATCTCCCCGAAAAGCTCATGCGACGGTTTGATGAGGTTCGGTGGACCATACGGCGCGCCCGATTGCTCTTCCAGCGCCGTCGCTTTCTTCATCAACGCGATCGCCGTCGAATGATCTTTCTTCATCGACGCGTTCTGCGCTTCGACTTCCAGCTTGTTGAT
>DASRIM010000285.1:0-3058 GCA_035649995.1 Pyrinomonadaceae bacterium
CGCGGCTGATCCTCAAGGACTCGCTCAACTTACAGAAGCAGGATCTCAAACGGCAGAACCAGAAGCGCGCACTGAAGAAGCAGCCGCCGCTCGCGCCGCTATTCGAGGACGCCGACGTCCGCAAGCTCAAGAACCTCGCGACGCCGGTCAGATACAAGCAGCGGTTTACCGTCGCGCCGGGCATCGAAGCGCGGCTCGTCGATACCGGTCACGTCATCGGATCGGCGAGCGTCGAGTTGACGGTGAGTGAGAACGGTCACAAGAAGGTAATAGTCTTCTCGGGAGATTTAGGACCGCGAGGCGCGCCGCTGCTACACGATCCGGAACCATTCAAAGAGGCGGACGCCGTGATCATGGAATCCACGTACGGCAATCGGAATCATCGTTCGATGCACGACACTGCCATCGAAGGACGAGAGATCATCGCCAAAGCGATCGTCGACAAAGCGAAAGTGCTTGTGCCCGTGTTTGCCGTCGGCCGCACTCAACTGCTGCTTTACCTTTTGGCGGGAGCATTCAAGAAAAAGACGCTGCCGCCTATTCCGATTTATCTTGACAGCCCGATGGCTATCGAAGCGACGCGGGTTTACGGCAGGAACAGCGAGCTCTTCGATGAAGAGGCGTTGGCAATGGTCGAGACGGGTGAATTGCGAAGGAGCCTGAATTCCGCGACACCGTGTACGAGCCCGGGAGAGTCGAGGTCTTTGAACTCAGTCAAAGGGCCATGCCTGATCATGGCCGGAAGCGGAATGTGTACCGGCGGCCGCATCATGCATCACCTGCGGCACAACTTGCCGACACCCGAAACTGCGGTGCTGATTGTCGGGTTTCAATCGCCGGGGACGCTCGGAAGAAAACTGGTCGATGGCGCGGAGTCGGTGATGATATTTGGCGAGGAAGTTCCGGTGCGGGCGTCGATACACACGATGGGCGGTTTCAGTGCTCACGCGGATCAGAACGGATTGCTCGAGTGGTTCGGCCGGATCGCGCCGTCGCGGCCGCGCACCATCATCACGCACGGTGAAGACCGTGCACGGACTGCGTTGAGCGACCTTATTCGTTCGCGCCACGGACTGACACCTGAGTGTCCAGCGCTGGACGACGTCATTGAGATCTGAATGGAGGAAACATGAGCACCACAATTCAAAGAACGGATGCCGTAAGCCTTGCGGATGAGGAAGCTGTCAAGAAAGTGCTGGTCGATTCAGTGTTGGGGCTTTGGGACGTAGTCAACAACCTGACACGCTTGAAGCCTTCGCGGCAGGACCGCTATCGCGTCACCATTTTCGGATCCGCAAGGGCCAGACCAGGAACGGTTGCTTACGAAGAGACGAAACGAGCGGCGGCGGCGTTGGCGGAGATGGGTTGTGACATCATCACGGGCGGTGGTCCAGGATTGATGCAGGCTGCGAATGCCGGCGTTGAGAGTGCGGGCGCTTCGACGCCGGATGGCGATTCGAAGTCGATGGGCATTCGCGTTGATCTGCCGTTCGAGCAGGAAGTTAATCCGTTTGTGGAGCTGGCGTTCGAGCACCGGACGTTCTTTACGCGTTTGCATCACTTCGTGCTGGCGTCTGATGCCTTCATCGTGGCGCCCGGCGGGATCGGCACTGTGCTGGAGACGATGATGATCTGGCAGTTATTGCAGGTGCGCCATCTCGACAATACGCCGCTGATCCTCGTCGGCAAACTCTGGCCGCCGCTGGTGGAATGGGTAAAGGATTCGATGCTCAACTTCGAGACGCCATTGATCAACGCCGAGGACGTGGAAATTCCCAAGTGCGTCGCCGATGCGGATGAAGCCATCGCCATCATCCGCGATCATCGCGCCAAATGGACGCAACGGAACGGCGCGCACGCGCAGTCGGCGTAATCACTTGAAATCGTAAGCGAAGCCCAGTTGGATTCCGGCGCTGGGGCTCGCCGGGAATCGGCCGGCGAGCACTCCGAAAGTGAGCTCCAGTTTTTCAGTGAGAACGTATCCGCCTCCGATCTGGCCCATCAACTGGCCGCGGCTCAGAGCAAAATTATTCGTTACGGCGCCGAATAATTCTGCGCCGAGTTTTAGTCGTGGCGTAAAGTCTCTTACCAGCGATCCATTGGCCGTGAACACTTGCCCACGCGGCGCCTGGATTCCAACGAGCCCCGATGAGTCGTTTCCTGCGAAAACAATGCCGCCGTTCAGGCGTCCTGTAGTGCGCTTTGTCAGCGACTTTTGCAGCACTCCATAGACCCAGTAGTCCATCCGACCGGAGCCGATCTGCTTCCGTGTACTGCCTGTTGGCGCTTCCACATAAAAGACCGCTGTCACCGCCGGCCGCTTCGATCCGTCGCGTTCATCGAACAATCTGAGTTTCACGCCAAACTGTATATCGCCCAATCCGTTTGGGTTTCCAAGCCTGGAGTTTCGTTCATTGAAGATCTTGATGAATGGAGTATTGACTCCGAGCTCGATGCGATCGGTGAGGCCGTAGTTCAACGTGAAAAGCGACGTGTTCTGGCTTGTGCCTGGAAGAGCGGATCTCTGTAGCCAGTCGTATTCGTTAGAAAACTCGAAGTGAAATTTTCCTTTGGCAGTAGTGTCGGCGTCGTCTGTATAAAACGGAAGCTGAGCCGAGACTGACACTGACGATACGAAAACCAGTGCAAGAACGACGCAAGACCATCTGACTCGGGAACAGACCATAGGAAAACTTGCGGCCGCCAACTGCGGAAAATTCGTGGGCTCTGCCCCTCGTTCGGACACAGATCGATCTACTTTGAGCTCACGCTGATCGTGTGCGTTGCCGTCTTGCCCACCACATCGTAGGCGGTAGCCCTCAAACTGAAGTTAACTGAAGTTAGCTTTTGGATTTGGCACCTGCCACGCGCAGGTGTAAGGCGCGACCGTATCCGTACAGGTCAATGTGGCGCCTACGTAAAATTCGACTTTGACCACGCCAAAGTTGTCCGAGGCATTGCATCGATGATTGAGTCGGCCCAAAATTTTGTCCCAAGCCCGACTTTCGCTTACTCCGGTGAACTCTGACGTTAGCCACACCGCTTATCGCCTTTTTTT
>DASRIM010000286.1:0-3639 GCA_035649995.1 Pyrinomonadaceae bacterium
TACGAGATCATGAAGAAGCACCCGCAAAAGGGCTACAAAATCATGTCGCAGATTCCCGCGATGAAGGAGTTTTTGGCGGGAATGTACATGCACCACGAGATGGTGGACGGAAAGGGTTATCCGCAAGGCTTGAAAGGCGACGAGATACCGCTGATGGGCAAGATCGTGGCCGTCGCGGACACCTTCGACGCAATGACGACCGATCGCCCGTATCAGAAGGCGATGAAGTTTGAAGACGCGGTTGCGCGCATCGAGAGTTTCGTCGGCACACGCTACGATCCCGCCGTCGTCGCCGCGTTTTCGGAAGCATGCCGGGAAGGACAGATCCGCCCCGGCGTCGCGAAGTTGAAAAAGCCAACGCCAACCGTTGCTAATCCTCCACAACAAGTGCCACAAATGGCACAGATTTGAATCTCGGTGATCTGCGGCTATAATTCATCCCTTCATGGGACTATTTTGGCGAAGAAAACGCGAGGATGAGTTTGTCTCACTTCGCCTGAACGAACCTCCGGCTAAGGAAGCGACTCCACCACCTCCGAAGCCAGAACCTGAACCTGAACCACCACGGCAAGAAGCTAAAGCTGAACCGCCACGACAAGAAGCACAACCTGCTCCGGTTCCTTCGCGGTCGCCGTTCGCGACGTCGGTGCTTGGTCTCAACCTCTCGATGGAGGAGTTGCAGGCCCAGGAGGCGGCACTCGAACAGGAGTTCTCCGCGCGGTTCCGGCGCGCCGTGGCCGCGACCCGCGACTCGTTATCAGAAAGACTCGACACCCTTTTCGCCGGACGCAAACAGATCGACGACGAGCTGTTGGACCAGCTCGAAGAGGTGCTGATCGCCGCCGACATCGGCGTGCAGACGACACTCGAGATACTGGAAACTGTCCGCCGCGGCGTCGCGCGCAAGCAGATCAACGACATTGAAGCGCTGAAGCAGGCGATCAAGACGGAGCTGTTGAATATCCTTCAGGCGTCGGAACGTCAGGGCATTGCTTCGGAGACGACGGTTCCCGAGACCGTCGCGCCGTACGTCATGATGATCGTCGGCGTGAACGGCGTCGGCAAGACGACGACGATCGGCAAGCTCGCGCAGCGTATCAAAGCGGAAGGCAACGACGTGCTGATCTGCGCGGCCGATACGTTTCGCGCGGCGGCGTCGGAACAGCTCGCGATTTGGGCCGAACGCACCGGCGTACCGTTGATTCAACAGAAGCAGGGTACTGATCCCGCCGCCGTGTTGTTCGACTCGTTGAAAGCGGCGAAGGCGCGTGGCTCCGAAGTCCTGATCGTCGACACGGCCGGACGTCTGCATACGAAGTCGAACCTGATGGCGGAGCTCGAGAAAATGAAACGCGTCGCGGCTCGTGAAGTCGAAGGGGCGCCGCACGAAACGCTGTTGGTCGTCGATGCAGTCACCGGTCAGAACGGCCTCGAACAGGCGCGCCAGTTTTTGAAAGTCGCCGGCGTCACCGGAATCGTTTTGACGAAGCTCGACGGGACCGCGAAAGGCGGCATCGCTGTCGCGATTGCGAAAGAACTCAATCTCCCGATTCGCTACGCGGGAATCGGCGAGAAGGTCGACGACCTCGTCGTTTTTGATCCGCAGCAGTACGTCAATGGGTTGTTTGGAAATTGAGATCCGTATCAACCGTGTTCCAAAGCCCCCCAACACCGACCTGGACTGAAACAGACCGGCGCTTGATGGCCCGCGCCCTCGAGCTCGCCCGCAAAGGCGCCGGACAGGTCAGCCCGGGACCGCTCGTCGGTTGCGTGATCGTGAGCCCGGGCGGCGAGATCGTCGGCGAGGGTTACTATCTCTTCGCGGAGTTGAAGCACGCCGAGACACTGGCGCTGGCCCAGGCGCTGGACAAAGCACGCGGCGGCACTGCCTACGTTTCGCTCGAACCACACGCACATCACGGACGCACGCCGCCGTGCACGGACGCGCTGATCGCCGCCGGGATCAAGCGCGTCGTCGCTCCGATTGAAGATCTGAATCCGAAGGTTTCAGGGAAGGGTTTCGCGCATCTGCGTGAGTCGGGCATCGAGGTCCAGACCGGTTTGCTGGCGGAGGAAGCGACGCGAATCAACGAAGCGTATCTTCACTTCATGCGCACGGGTTTGCCGTTTGTTCATTTGAAGCTGGCCATGTCGCTCGACGGCAAAATCGCGACGCGCACCGGTGATTCACGGTGGGTTTCCGGACCGGAGTCGCTCGCGCGAGCACACGAGCTCCGTCACGAGTACGACGCGATCATGATCGGCGCCAAGACCGCGGCAGCGGACGATCCGCTGTTGACGGACCGTTCCGGACTGCCGCGGCGACGGCCGCTGGTCCGAGTCGTGCTCGACGACAAGCAACGGCTCTCGCCTGAATCGAAACTGTTGACGTCAGACAGCGAAGGACCGGTCGTGGTCCTGAACGGACACCCACTCACGGTTTTGCGTGACCTGGCAGATCGTTCCTTGCAGAGCGTCCTTCTCGAAGGCGGCGCTGCGACGGCCGGCAAGTTCATCGACGCGGGACTGGTGAACAAAGTGACGTTCTTCGTTGCGCCGAAGATCGTCGGCGGCGTGGCGGCGCCGGGCGCCATCGGCGGCTCGGGTGTCGAAAAGATGGCGGACGCGCTCGAGCTCGAAGACGTCGCAGTGGTCCAGCGCGGCAAAGACCTGGAGATCTCCGGCTACCCACGATACGCAAAAGGATGAACCCTCATCCGTTAAAACGGCTGGGCCAACATTTCCTCAAAGATCCGAGAACTGTTCAGCGCATAGTCAAAGCACTCGATCCCAATTCAGACGAGACGATCGTCGAGATTGGGCCAGGCACGGGCGCGCTTACGGCCGAGTTGGTGCAACGAGCCGGGCGCGTCGTTGCGATCGAGTTTGATCAGAACCTTGAGCCGCTGCTGCGCGAACGATTCGCGGGCACGGAGAACTTCAAACTCGTTATGGGCGACGCGCTAACGACCGATTTCTGCGCCGAGATCCAACCCGCACGCCGGGCGCGACTCGCCGCGAACCTGCCGTACAACATCTCAACTGCGATCCTGCAACGGTTGATCTTGCAACGCGCGTGCATCACCGAGATGGTAGTGATGTTGCAGCGTGAAGTCGTTGAGCGGGTGTTGGCGCCGCCGGGATCGAGTGAACGCGGGTTTCTGTCGGTGATCGTCGAGGCTTACGCCGAGACTGAGAAGCTGTTCGACGTTGCGCCGGGCGCATTTCGTCCGCCGCCGAAGGTCTGGAGCAGCGTCATGCGCCTCACGTTCAAGCCGCGCGTCGTCGCTAACGAAGAGTTGTTCTGGGAAACGGTGAGCGCCGGGTTTGCGCAGAAGCGAAAGACGATCCTGAACAACCTGCGACACGCTTCGGGGCGTTTGCAGGAGGTGCTACAGCGGAACGGCGGTGCGAGTATCGTTTTGTGCAAGGCCGGCGTCGAGTTACAGCGGCGCGCCGAAACATTAACTATCGAGGAGTGGGACCGGCTCGTTAACTCGATGGTGTAACTTCACTTTGATTCCGCTCTTCGGCCGCAGCGAGAGCACCGGAAGCACTTCAACCCTTTCATCCGTGAGCGCGAACCGGAAGCGCTGCCCGATCGCCGCCAGCAGCAAAACGATCTCCATCATCGCGAAA
>DASRIM010000287.1:0-3190 GCA_035649995.1 Pyrinomonadaceae bacterium
TGGAAGGATTGGGCGATTGACGAGTCGGCATCACAAGCGGCTAGCCGCAAACCTGGCGCGCAAAGTCGTTGGAGTCAGGGGAAGGATCTTTCGTGGGAGCCGTTGCGTCCCGAGTTAGTGGTGGAGGTGGCCTACGATCACATGCAGGGGGATCGTTTTCGCCACACGGCCCAATTCCGCCGCTGGCGCCCCGACAAGCAACCTTCGGACTGCACCTTCGCCCAACTCGAAGTCGTCCCCCCGCACGAGCTCGAGACCATCTTCTCCTCCGGGCGGTGAAGTTATTTCTTCCCGCGCTTCGCTGCGAAATGCGAGCGCCATTCGCGGGTGGGGTCGTCGTCGGGATCGGGGGTTTCCTGAGGCGGGCGAAGGTTTTCGGGGACGTTTCGCAGGTTGACGCGGATGCGCGTCCAGGTTGAGGAGCGGCCGCGCATCGAGTCCACCAGCACGTCGTCGACTTTCAGCAGCTTCGCGACCTTCCGATGTTTCTTCTTCCAACGCTCCAAACCTGCCAGCGCCGCTTCTTTGTCAGGCGAGTTAGCGACGACGATCAGCGGCATGCGAACTCGCTTTGGTTTTGTTGGACCAGCAGCACGCGCGCGTGAAGGTGCGACTCGCGTCGACTCACCCTCCATCTTGCGAAAGTGCGGCGGCCACGGCGCGTCGCCCAAACCCGACGCCTGATCGCGATCCGCAAGCTCCAGCAACTTATCGAGCGAACCAACCGCGCGATCCATTTCAGCGTGTGGATCTCCAATCTCAGCAAAACGCTTCGGGGCTGTCAGGATCGTGAAGTCTGCCGGATCGCACTCCGTCACTTCCTCCCAATGCAGCGGCATCGACACGCGCGCATCAGGCAGCGGACGCACTGAATACGCCGAACATGTCGTACGGTCCTTCGCGTTCTGGTTGTAGTCGAGGAACACGCCATGCCGTTCCTCCTTCCACCACTTCGAGCTCGCCAGCGCCGGCGTTCGCCGCTCGATCTCACGCGAGAGCGCGACCGCCGCACGCCGCACATCACTGAACGTCCATCGTGGCTCAATCCGGACGTTCACGTGCATCCCGCGCGAACCGCTCGTCTTGGGCCAACCCCGCAATCCCATTTCTTCCAACAGCGCTTTCACTTCCATCGCGACCTGCCGCACGTCTTCCCATCCAACGCCGGGGCCCGGATCGAGATCGACGCGCAACTCATCCGGATGATCGAGATCACCGGACCGAACCGGGTGCGGATGCAACTCGATACAGCCGAGATTGACGATCCACGCGAGCCCGGCAGCATCGTCGACCACGATCTCCTCTGCTTCGCGTCCCGACGGAAACGAGAGCGTGACGGTGCGCAACCACTCCGGCCGGTTCGACGGTGCACGTTTTTGATAAAACGCCTGGCCCTCGGCGCCATCGACGAACCGCTTGAGAACGATCGGGCGATCGCGAATCCCCGCCAGCGCTCCCGGCGCGACCGACAAGTAATATCGAACCAGATCGATCTTTAAGACCCTGGTCTGTTTGGAAAAGTACAGCTTGTCCGGATGGCTGACGCGGACCTCACGCCCGTCGATCGTCAATGTCTCGGCTGTCTCGTTCTTCTTCACGCGAAGAGGCTAACATTGCTTACAACGGCTTTGCCATCGTAATGAAGTGACATGGCTGCGTCGTCTCGAGTCCCGGCGGCAGCGGAAGAGTTCCAGTCTCGACGTAGCCGCGGCGGCGATAGAACGGCGGCAGCTCCGTCCGCAGATTGATGATGTAGATATCCATGAACCGCGATCCCATTTCGCGGCAGTGATTTTCAGCGGCTGTCAGCAGCAGGGAACCGAGGCCCGTCTGTTGTTGCGAGGGATCGACTGAAAGCAGGCCCAGGTAAGAACGCTCTCCGCGAGGCTCGACGTAAACGCATCCGCGGAGTACTCTGTCAACCTCAGCAAGCAGAACCGTGCCAGTAGTGAACAGTCGTTCGACCTCTTCAAAAGTGATCCGATCTTCTTTGTAAAAGAAATCCTCCGCGATGCGGAAAGCGGAGTTAATAAGCGTCATTATCTGGTTTGCATCGGAGGGCTCAGCGAGCCTGACTCGTACAGGTTGGTTCATACGATTAACAAGAGAGCGCAGAGACAAATATATATGACGACACCGCTGGCAGTCGAAACCGTCGAAAAACAACAAGCCCCGGAGGCACGCTCCGGTTTGGATGCGTGGCGCATCGCCGAACTTCCGCCGCCGCCGACTCCGCGCGGATTCGGTTGGTTCAACGCGATTGGACCAGGCGTGATCGCGCTCGGAATCTCCATCGGCAGCGGCGAGTTTCTACTTGGACCAGCGGCGTTCGTCAAGTATGGACTGTCGCTGCTGTGGGTCGTCGGCGTTGCGGCAGTGCTTCAGACGCTGCTGAACGTCGAGCTCATGCGTTACACGATAGCGACCGGAGAACCGATCTTCACCGGCTTCATGCGCACGCGCCCGCACGCGACGTTCTGGGCGTGGTTCTATGCGGTGCTTTATTTCCTGCAAATGGGTTGGCCCGGATGGGCCGGCGCTGCCGCAGGCGCCGTCTTCTTTCTCGCGACGAAACGTCTTCCAGGCGCGGCGGAAGCGGGAACGGTGTACGCGATCGGCGTCGGGCTCTTCCTCATGTGCGCGCTGATTCTCACGGTGGGGAGACGCGTCGAACGTACGCTCGAGTATCTCAACTGGATCATGGTCTCGGTGATCATCGGCGGGCTCGGAGTGCTCGCGTTGCTGTTCGTCCCCGCGCGCACGTGGGGCGCTGCGCTCGCGGGCTTCTTTGCTTACGACGTGCAGGCCGGCGTCTTTCAGTTGCTCCCGCCCGGCGCAGATTACTTTCTGCTGGGCGCATTCGCGGCGTTCTGCGGCGGCGGCGGCGTAGCGAATCTTACGCTGAGCAACTGGGCGCGCGACAAAGGGTACGGCATGAGCAGCACGATCGGGTTCATTCCGGCGGCAGTCGGCGGCAAGAAGGTGACGCTCGCACATTCCGGCGCCACGTTCAAACCAAACGCCGTCGCGCTTGAACGCTGGAAGGGTTGGTGGCGGATCGCGCGCGTCGACCAGTGGGGCGTTTACTTCACCGGCGCGATCCTCGGCATGGCTTTGCCGGCGCTCCTTTACGTCACGTTCCTTCCCGGCGGCGTCGATATTCGCGGGCTCGGAGTCGCGGCGGCGCTTG
>DASRIM010000288.1:0-6768 GCA_035649995.1 Pyrinomonadaceae bacterium
AACGACACTGAAGATCGCAGTGTTCGCGCCAATGCCGAGCGCCAACGTGATTATGGCGACAAGGCTGACGCCCGGGTGCTTCAACAACATCCGCACGCCGTAGCGCAGATCCTGGAGGAGAGTGTTCATAATTTTTAACCACAAAAGGCACAGAAGACACAAGAGGCACAAATCATAAAACAGGTGAAGCAACCAGGTTGAAAACCAAACCGGAGAAACCACTTTGTGCCTTTTGTGCTTTTTGTGCTTTTTGTGGTTTCACGTTTGAGCCTCTTTGTGGCTTCATTCGTATCTCAGCGCCTTCAACGGATCGACTTTCGTAGCGCGCCGGGCGGGTAAGTAACAGGCCAGCAGCGCGATAGTTGTCAACACACCGACGACCGCGATGAAGGTGGTTGCGTCGGTCGCCGTCACGCCAAACAACAAACCTCGAATCAGGCGCGTAAGGGCGAACGCGCCCGCAAGACCGATCGCCTCGCCGATCAGCGCCAGCGCCATTCCCTGCTTGAGCACGAGGCGGAGAACGTCGCTCACCTGCGCGCCTAACGCCATGCGGATTCCCATCTCCCGTGTGCGCTGCGTCACCGTGTACGACAGCAATCCGTAAATGCCTACGGCGGCGAGTATCAACGCCAGTGCTCCGAACAACGCCATCAACGTCATATTCAATCGCGGTTGCCCGATGCTCTCCGAGACGATCTGTTCCATCGTGCTCACATTTGAAATCGGCTGGTTCGGATCGATGGACCAAACAGTTTGACGCAAAGCGGGAACGATTGACGTAGGCTCAGTCGTCGTTCGCACGAGCAGGCTCATGTCCTGCAACGGCGCCTGCTTAGCCGGAACGTAGTAAGTGGGTTCAGTGTCCGCCTGCAAACCCGCTGACTTCACATCGCGCACCACTCCGACGATCTCAAACGAAGTCAGACGCTGCTCTCTCCAGATTCTTGCCGGTGGACCGAGTTTCAAGCGCCGGCCCAGGGGCTCTTCATTCGGAAAGTAATGCCGCACGAATGCTTCGTTTACGATTACGACTCCTGGATGGTCCTGATCGTCCTGCGCGGTGAACTGGCGTCCTCGGACCATCGGCGCGCCGACGGTGACAAAGTAGTCAGGCCCGATCGGATTGAAGTTTGCCGATAATCCGCCGCCATTAGCGGGTGCAGTTCTTCCTTCGATCTCAAACGAATCGATCCAGTTGGTCTGCAACGGATGGTCGTAAGCAATTGCCGCCGCTTGAACGCCAGGCAGGTTTGAAACACCGCCGTGCAGTTGATTGAAGAACTGGTTGATCTGTTCCGGTGTTGTGTACTTCGCAAAAGGAAGCGTCAGGCTGAGCGACAGCACGCGCTGCGGCCGGAACCCTGGATCTACGTTTTGCAGGCGCCAGAAACTCTTGATTAATAAGCCCGCGCCGATGACCAGCATCACTGCCATGCTGACCTGAAACACGACCAGTGATTGCCGCAGACGCAGCCGGCGCCCACCCGGCCCAGATGTGCGGCCACTCTGTTCGAGCGCGGTGTGCAGATCCGGCTTTGAAGCATGCCAGGCCGGTATGAGTCCGAACACAAAGCACGTCATGATAGCCAGCAACAGTGTGAAGCTGAGTACTTGCCAGTCGAGCTGCGCGTGGTCCAATCGCGGAATGTTCTGCGTGACAAGCTTCATCAGCGCATCCAAGCCAAGCGTCGCCAAACCAATTCCGGCAATCGTACCCAGCAACGAAAGCAGTAGACCTTCGATAAGGAACTGGCGAAGCAGTCGTCCACGGCTGGCTCCCAGCGCGGCACGAATCGCCATCTCTTTACTGCGCGCGGCGTGTTGCGCAAGCAGCAGCCCGGCGATGTTGGCACAGGCAATCAGCAGTACCAGGCCAACGGCGATCAGCAACGTGATCAATCCCGTTCGGACATTGCCGACCACTTCATTCATGAACGGATTAATTATGATCCCTTCGCCTTTGTTGGCGGCGTACTCCTGCTCGAGCCGCGCGCCAATCGCATTCATTTCGGCGGCCGCCTGGTCCAGCGTGACTCCGGGCTTCAAACGTCCAACGACACCCAGCACGTGCGCGGATCGCACTGCCGCCCATTGCGGAGCAAAAGACATCGGTAGCCAATAATGTTGCTCCTGCTCGTCAAATGTGATTTGCCCGGTCGTGGTAGGAGACATCGGGTAAAGACCGGGCGGCATCACTCCGACAACTGTGTAGTTGGTCCCGTCGAGCGCGATCGTCCTGTTAAGAATGTTTTGATCGGCGGCGTAGCGGCGTTTCCAGAACGCATGGCCCAGAATGACAACCTGATCCTTACCAACTTCGTATTCTTCCGCGGTAAACGAACGGCCCAACGCCGGCTCGACACCCACGACCGCGAAGTATCCGGAACTCACTCTCGATCCGTGCAACTGCTCAGGCTCACCGTCGCCGGTTAAGCTCATTGCCGAACCGCCGTACGCGGCCATGTCTTCAAACAGCGTGTTCTGTTTTTTCCAGTCGTGAAAGTTTGCGGGCGAGGCACGCCAGCGGCCGTGCCCGGGGACGTCTTCCCAAAGCGAAACGAGCCGCTCGGGGTTCTTGTAAGTTAACGGACGAAGCAAGACGGCGTTAACGACACTGAAGATCGCAGTGTTCGCGCCAATGCCGAGCGCCAACGTGATTATGGCGACAAGGCTGACGCCCGGGTGCTTCAACAACATCCGCACGCCGTAGCGAAAGTCCTGGAGGAGAGTATACATAAGTTTTCACTCGTATCTGAGCGCGACCATGGGGTCGACTTTCGCGGCTCGGCGCGCGGGTATCCAACACGCCAACAGCGCGACGAACGCGAGTAGCAACGGCACTGCCGCGAACGTCAACGGATCGATAGCCTTCACGCCAAACAACAGCGAAGTCATTAAACGCGTGAACACAAACGACGCCGCCAAACCAATCACAACGCCGAGCAGCGTCAACGCCATTCCCTTTCGCAGCACTAACAACAAGATCCTCGCCGGCGTCGCGCCTAGAGCGAGCCGCACGCCAATCTCGTTTCTGTGCTGCGCGACGAAGTACGCCAGCACGCCATAAATCCCCAGCGACGCCAGCAACAACGCGAGCACCGCGAACGCACTCAGCAGGATCATGCCGAGCCGACGCTGCGAAGCTTCGCGGCCAAGGACCTCTTCCATAGTCGCCACGTTCGAAACCGGCTGATCGGCATCGACGGAACGAATTGCCTGACGCACGGCGCCGACCACACTCGACGGATCTCCGTTGGTGCGTATCGCGAGATCGCGCGGCGCGTACGACTCATACGGAACGACCTGCTCGTACGGCAGATACATTTCACCCTTGACGGGAACGTCGATGCCCATCTGGCGAATGTCGCCGACAACGCCGACGACCGTGTACCACGGCGTGTCTTCCGAAGGATCGCCGAGTTTGAAACGACGGCCCACCGCGTCGCCGTTGGGCCAATACTCGCGCGCCATCGTCTCGTTAACGATCGCCACGGGCATCCCCTGCTGGTTGTCCTGCGCAGTGAAGTAACGGCCCTGGCGCAGCGGTATGCTCATCGTCTGCAAGTAGTTCGCGGTGACCTGGCGATGGTTCGCATCGTACGAAACGCCCGGAACGGGCTCACTCAAGCCTTCCGGAAAGACTCCCGTAGTGCCGCCTTTCCAGGACAACGGAATCGAGGTCGTGTAACCGGCGGAGACGACGCCCGGAATCGCTTCCACACGTTGCAGAACGTTTTCGTAGAACGCCTTGCGTTTGCCGAGCTCGTCGTATTTGCGTAGCGGCAAAGGCGTCCGCATGGTCAACACCTTGTCAGGCGCGAGCACCGAATACTGCTTGAACAATTGGAAGAGCGTTTGGATAAGCAGGACGGCGCCGACCAGCAGCACCAGTGAAACAGCAACTTCAAACACGATCATGCCGCTGCGCAACCGCGTCGCCGATCCGGCGCCCGATCGTCCGCCACTCTGCTTCAAACTCTCGTTCAGATCCACGCGCGAACCCTGAAGCGCCGGAATCAAACCGAAGACGATGCCGGTAACGATCGACGTCCCGAGCGCGAACAGCAGCACCTTGCCGTCAAGCCCGAGAGTCGTCGACTGTTTCATGCCTTCGGGAATCAAGTTCTTGAAAAAACCAAAACTCCAAAAAGCAAGCACGAGCCCACAAATGCCGCCGAAGATCGACAGCAATAGACTCTCCGTCAGCAACTGTCGGACGATGCGCATGCGGCTCGCGCCCAACGCCGTTCGCACCGCGATCTCGCGCCGGCGTCCGGCAGCGCGTGCGAGCAACAGACTGGCGATATTTGCGCACGCGATCAGCAGCACGAACGCGACCGCTACGAGCAGCACCAACAACGGACGCCGCGCGTCGCCCGCCAACTGTTCGTGCAGCGGCATCACGACCGCGCCGAGTGCGCCGTTTGCTGTCTCCTCAGGATGGTCCTTCGCCATCCGCGCCATGATGGCGTTCATTTCAGACTGGGCCTGGACCATTGAGACGCCGGGTTTCAGTCGCGCAATGACCGTCAGGTAATGGCTGCCGCGATTCGCCAACTGTTCCGCATTGAGAGCAAGCGGCACGAACAGCCTTTCCTCAGATTCCAGCCATTGAAAACCCGCCGGCATCACGCCGACGACAGTATGCTTCTCGCCGTTGAGTAGAATCGTGCGGTTGAGAATGTTGGGATCGCCCGCGTAACGGCTCTGCCACAACGGATAACTCAAAACCACGACTTTGTTCGCCTGCGGGCGATCCTCTTCAGGCAGAAAGCCGCGGCCGATCAAAGGCTGCACGCCGAGTAAGGAAAAGAAGTTGTGCGTGACGCGGCGAGTCGGCACTCGTTCGGGCTCGCCGTCGCCCGTGAGATTACGGCTCGACTCATGAGTCGCGGCCATGTCTTCAAACGATTGCGCCTGGTTTTTCCAATCGGAGTAAACGGCCGGCGCGGGAGTGTTGCGCGGAAAGCCGACGAAACTCGCGTCTTCCCAAACGATCGCTAATCGCTCCGGCTCGCGAAACTGAAGCGGCCGCAACAGCACTGCATTGACGACACTGAAAATCGCGGCGTTGGCGCCGATGCCCAACGCGAGAGTGATGACGGCTACAGCGGTAAAACCCGGCCGTTTGAGAAGGCTTCGAAGACCATACCGAACATCTTGCAAAAACATAGATCACCCAGACGGTTATTCGTTTCTCAACGCGACCATCGGATCGACTTTCGTCGCCCGACGTGCCGGGAAGTAACAAGCTAATAGCGCTACTGATATCAGTAACACCGCGATCGCCGCGAATGTGACCGAATCGGTCGCGCTAACCTGGTACAACAACTTCTCCATCAATCGCGTTACCAACGACGACGCCGCCAACCCGAGCGCAACGCCCAGCAGCACGAACACCATTCCCTGCCGCAAAACCATCCGCAGAATCTGGCTCATCTGCGCGCCCAGCGCCATGCGAATGCCTATCTCCTGCGTTCGTTGATTTACGAGATAACTGACCACTCCGTACAACCCCACCATCGTCAACACCAGCGCGATCGACGCAAAGATTCCCATCAACGCCATCAGGAACTTGCGATCCGCCACGCTGCGATTCACCAGGAACTCGACGGTGCGGACCTTCCACATCGGCTGGTCCGGATCGACGCGCCAGATTGCTTGCCGCACCGGCTCCGCAAGACTCATCGGTTCGACCGTCGTGCGCATCACGACCGTCGCGAATATTCCGGGATCCTGGCTATATGCGCCGTACAACTGCGGCTGCTGCCTTTCTTCGCGCCAATATTGCTTCGCATCGCCGACGACGCCGACGACCGTTCCCGTCAGGCCTTCCGGAACAAACTTGATCTGCTTCCCAAGCGGATCCTGTCCCGGCCAAAACCTCTCCGCCATCATTTGATTGATAATCAACGCGCGCGGAGATTCGGCTGTGTCCTCGTTGCCAAACGTGCGTCCTTTCACAAACGGAATGCCGATGGTCTCGAAATAGTTCGGCATCACCGTGTTGTACATGACTTCCGGTTCGCTTCCCTCTTTCGGAAGTTCACGATCGGGAAGAACGATCGCCGTCGTCCCGCCGTTGCCGCTGAACGGAAGCCCGCGCACCAGCGAGACCGAACTCACTCCCGGTACCTGCGCGATCTGTTCAGTCACCTGGCGATGAAAATTCCACTGCACGTCCGGCGTTCGATATTTGTTGCGCGGTAGCCGATACTCGAGGCTCAACAACTGTTCGGGCTTGAACCCGACGTTCACCCGCAACAGTTTGTCGAAACTTCGGATCAGCAGACCGGCGCTCACGAGTAACAACAGCGACAATGCGACTTGAAACACGACGAAGCCGCCGCGAACGCGATTCCAACCCGGACTGGCGCCGGTGCCGCGCGATCCCTCTTTCAGAAACGACTGGAGTTGTGGTTTCGCGAGTTGAAGAGCAGGCGCGAGACCAAACAACCAGCCGGTCACGATCGACACGCCGAGTGCAAACAGCAGCACGCGCGCGTCGAGCGTCGCTTCTTCGGCGGTGATGAAATTCTGCGGGAGTTTCAGTAAGGCGTAGAGTCCCCACGTCGCGAGCAGCACGCCCGCCGCCCCGCCCACCAAACCGATCACTGTCGTTTCCGTCAGCAACTGCCGGATGAGACGCCAACGGCTCGCGCCCAGGGCGGCGCGAACGGCGATCTCGCGTTGGCGTGAAAGCCCGCGCGCGAGTAGCAGGTTCGCAAGGTTTGCGCACGCGATCAGCAGGATCACGCCGACGGC
>DASRIM010000289.1:0-23783 GCA_035649995.1 Pyrinomonadaceae bacterium
CCGCGCTGCCTCGGCGCTCAACCATCCAAACGTCTGCGTGATTCACGACGTTGGAGTGACTGAGAACAAACGTCACTTCATCGCGATGGAACATATCCAGGGAGTCACGCTGCGCGACAAACTCGCGCATGAAGTCATTACGCCGCTCGAAGCGCTTCAAATCGCCGGACAAGTAGCCGCCGCTCTCGCCGCCGCTCATGCGGCCGGCATCGTCCATCGCGATATCAAGCCTGAAAACATAATGCTGCGGCCCGACGGCTACGTGAAAGTGCTCGACTTCGGGCTCGCAAAGCTCACTGAAGTACTGCCTGACGAGCCGCTCGGCGTGAAGACAAATGTCTGGACCATCAACGCCTCGACGAAAGTGCGAACGGAAGCCGGGACGTTGATGGGGACTGTCAAGTACATGTCTCCGGAACAGTTGCGCGAGGGTGAAGTGGATGAGCGCACCGACATCTGGAGTCTAGGCATTGTCTTGTACGAAATGCTGACGCGCACGACGCCGTTCGAAGCCAAGACGCCCAACGGCGCGATCGCGTTGATTGCTGGACCACAGCCTGCCGAACTCTCGGTATCACCAGAACTGCCCATTGCGTACCGCGACTTGATCCGGAAGACACTCGAGAAAGACCGTGCGAAGCGCTACCAATCGGTTACCAGGCTGGCGGCGGATCTGAATACGCTGCAAAAGGAGTTGGAACGGGAATTCGAGAGTGGCGTCGTTAAGCCGCCGCTGCCGAGTTATCCGGCGGGACTCAATGGCCAGAAGACGCGCGACGTGTTCGCCACCTCGGCATTCCTCACACGCATGAAGTCGCAGGCGCTCTCGACTGCGGAGTTCATTATTAGTGAGATCCGCACGCACAAGACTGCCGCGCTTTTCACCGGCGCGACGAGCGTGCTGCTTCTGCTGCTCCTTATTCCGACGGCGAGCCGTTTCATAAACAACATCGCCGATAGGAGCACGGCCCCGACCGAACCGCAGGTGCTGAAGACGAAGCAGACGCCATTCACTAATGAGGGGACGTCCGTGACGGCGGCGATCTCCGGCGACGGCAAGTTGGTAGCCCATGCAGAGCAGGGGTTCGGCACGCAACGTCTCATCTTGGCCAGTACGGCGACCTTCACCACCTCCGTGGCAGTCCCGGCGCGACCGGGTCGCTATCTTGGTCTGACTTTCTCGCGTGACAACACTTCCCTCTATTTCACACGCAAAGAGGAGCATGGCCCAGCGATTCTCTATCGCCTCCCCACTTCAGGTACGGAACCGCTGAGAATAAAGGAGGGTGTTGATAGTCCGATCAGTTTTTCGCCGCTCGGCGATCAATTTGCCTTCGTTCGTTTCAATGAAAGCGCTGGTGAATACTACCTGATCATCTCAGACACCGACGGCGCGAACGAGCGCACTCTCTCGACTCGCGAACACGGCGACACGTTCTCAACTTACGGGCTTGCATGGGCGCCTGACGGCAGCATGATCGTTTGCCCTGCCGGTCGTTGGGACCAGGGTTTTCATATGGACTTGATTGGAGTCGATGTAAAGAGTGGCGAGGAAAAGGTGTTAGGCACGCAGTCCTGGTTCTCGGTTTATCAGCTTGCATGGCCGGATATGAGCGGTCTCGTAATCTCCGCGCGCGAGAGAGAGGCGTCGCCTCACCAGTTGTGGCGCATCGCTTACCCGGAAGGAGTCTCGCAGAAGATCACGAACGATCTCAATGAATACCGGGTCGTCAGCGTATCGGGCGACAACATCGTTACGGTACGCACCGATCGCACGTGGCGAATATGGATCGCAACTTCCGGCACGCTCACGCCGGCGGAGCCGATCGCTACAGGCGGGGGTTTTAGCCATGGTCTGACCTGGTCCGCAAACGGCACTCTCTACTATTCATCGATGGCGCATGGCCGCTTCCATATCTCGCGGGTTGATACTAACGGCTCTCATACGCTCCAACTAACCAATTCCGGAGACAATTACAATCCCGCAGTCACGCCTGACGGCCGTTTCATCGTGTTTGCGTCCAAGGGCCAGGATGGCAGGTTCAATATCTGGCGCATGAATGCTGAGGACGGTGGAGGCCTTCAGCAACTTACCTTCACGGACGGAAACTTCTATCCTGCGGTCTCGCCGGACGGTCAATGGGTGTCATACGACAATCAAACAAATTTGAAACTCAGCATTTGGAAGGTTTCGATCAAGGGCGGTGACCCTATAAAGATCGCCGACGGATACCGAATGCCGGCGTTCTCGCCTAATGGTCAATTTATCGCCGGCCGCTACGACCGCGAATCGGGGTCGAGAGACGTTGCTATCTTTTCGGCTGACGGCGGGGAGCCGTTGAGGCACATGCCGATCCGGAACATGGAGTGGCAGCGCGTTCAATGGTTGGACGACCATACGTTGAGCTACATCGATAGCGTAAACGGCGCCTCAAACATCTGGAGCCACGATCTCGATTCAAGCATATCGAAGCAACTCACCCATTTCGACACCGACCAGATCTTCGCCTACGCGTGGTCACCTGATTTCAAACAAGTAGCCTGTCAACGAGTAAACAACATCGGTGACGTCATAATAATTAGCAGCGAACGGTAACGATGTAACCGTTCGCTGCTGGGCGCTCCGCCGGTGCGACGGAGGTGGTGTGTTCTTGGACAAGCGCGGTCAAGCCGCTTCTTTGACTGTCCAGTCGGGATCGACCTTGAGCGCAGGCTCACACCCTGGCGGTTTGATGTCGGCAACGGCGCCGCTGGTGTCGTAGGCCCATTTGAGCCATTTATCGAAATTCTCAAAATCGGCTTTTCCCATGGCCGGCGACTTATCGAGTATTTGTCTTAGATGTTTAAGAGTTTCGATGACCATCCAGTCGACGCGACAGAGTTCGCCATTGATCTTTTTTTGACCCTCGTTGGTCGCCGCTTGCTGGGTATTGATCGTTTCCTGGTCAGCAATCGCTTGTTGAATCCTGATCTCCTCTTGACTATCCATCGCAAATTCCTCCTGGCCTCTGGGCCATAGCTTGTTGGTGAGTTATTCAGGTCTGGACCTAATGTAGTGCCGCGTGGGTTGTTAAGCGCCAGATCTGAACCTAACAAAGGAAAATGGACTGGCTTCTCTTTCAGCCAACAGCAGCAGGAACTGCCCGCCGAACCCCCTAACCACCAAGGTTTGCCGCTGGTCCAAGAACCTCTGGGTGTTCTTTCCTGCTTTACTTCTAACGCGCAAATGACGGTGAATTTCCCTCACGCGCAGCAAAAACCAGAACAGCAACCCGGGGGCGTTGGGTTGCTGCTCTGATTTGGGGAGAACAGCGAGCGACGAGTCTTGCGGCTCGTATTTCGTTGGGCGGGCATCCGCTGCGCAGCTTTCCCGGCAAACCAGGGCTTCCTTCATCTGGTTTGCATTAACCTGGATTCGACTTCCTTCCAGTACACCCATTGCTCTGCTACTCTCGTGCCACATTGTTTGAGCCAAAATTTCCTAAAATCTGTAGAATTGACGCTCAACAACCCGACGTCAGGCTATCCGATCGGATAGTCGTGTTATCTGTTCGGATAGATCCAATAGTTCACCATGAGTCCACGACTAGCAGCGATCTCAGGCAAATTAAAAGGAACGATTTTCATAATCGCCGACAAGCCGCTCGTCATTGGCCGCGAGACCGCGGCCGACGTTTGCGTCGCCGACGCTTCCGTGTCGCGCCGTCACACGAAGATCGAGAAAGAGGACGATGGTTTCGTCATTACCGATCTCGAGAGTCTCAACGGCACGTTCGTCAACGATCTGCCAGTTAAATCTCGCCTTCTCCAACATGGCGACCGTCTACGCATAGGTGATTCGCAGTTCGTTTTTCTTACCCAGGAAGGTGAAACCGCTTCGCGGTCCAGCGAAGTGAATCTCGACGAAGCGCACGTGATCAGTGGTCCCACGTTGCAGATCCGCATGGACGATGCGACGTACCTGATGGCCCGCGATCTCAGCGCGTTGATGAAGATCAGCACGAGCATCAACGCGATCCGAGGTCTGGAGGATCTGTTGCAGCGACTCATCGAGTTGTTGTTCGAAGTCGTTCCCGCGCAACGCGGCGCGATCCTGTTGACGAATGACGAGTCACTCGATTCAACTACCGTGTTCGGGCTCGATCGCGTCAGCGGCAAGGACAAGGCGGTGAACGTTAGCCGGACGATCGCGCAACAGGTGTTGAGAGACGGCGTCGCGCTCCTCGCGAACGACGCCGAAACGCAGTCGCTCCTTTCGACTGACAGCGTGATCCAGGCGCGCACGCGTTCGGTGATGTGCGTGCCGCTGGTGATGATCGATCACAAGCTGGGCGTGCTTTATCTCGACACGACGATCGCCGGCGATCAATTCAACAGAGATCACCTTCAGCTCGTCACCGCGATCTCCGGCATCGCCGCCGTCGCGATCGAAAACGCGCGCCACTTCGAGTGGCTGCAAACCGAGAACGAACGCCTGCTCGCCGACGTCAACATCGAGCACAACATGGTCGGAGAAGGCCCGGCCATGCAGCGCGTCTATCACTTCATCTCAAAGGTCGCGCCGACTGACTCGACTGTGCTGATCGCCGGCGAGAGTGGTACGGGCAAGGAGCTCGCGGCGCGCGCGATTCATCGCAACAGCAAACGCGCGCAGAAGCCGTTCATGGCGGTCAACTGCGCGGCGCTGACGGAGTCGCTGCTTGAAAGCGAGTTGTTCGGTCACGAAAAAGGCTCGTTTACCGGCGCCTTTACGCAGAAGAAGGGAAGGCTCGAGATTGCGGACGGCGGCACCGTTTTTCTCGACGAGATCGGCGAGCTGACGCCGGCGTTGCAGGTAAAACTGTTGCGCGTGTTGCAGGAACGAGAGTTTGAGCGCGTCGGCGGCACGGTGACGATCAAGGTCGACTTGCGAGTGATCGCGGCGACGAACAAAAACCTCGAAGACGCGATCGAAGCAGGAGAGTTTCGCCAGGATCTGTACTACCGGCTGAACGTCGTGTCGCTCGAGATGCCTCCGTTGCGGGAGCGCCGCGAGGACATCATGCTGTTGGCGAGTTACTTTGCCGACAAGTATGGCACGAAGTGCAACCGGAAGCTGGTCGGAATTTCACCCGATGCGCGTGCATGTTTGACGGCTTACGACTGGCCCGGCAACGTGCGTGAGCTCGAGAACGCGATCGAACGCGCGATCGTGCTGGGGACGACTGACGTGATTCTTCCGGAAGACTTACCCGAGGCGTTACTCGAACGCGAAACGTCGGCGGCGCAATCTACGATGGGTTATCACGAGGCCGTTACGCAAACGAAGAAACAGATCATCGTGAAAGCGATCGACGAAGCGAAAGGCAACTACACCGAAGCCGCGCGGCGCCTCGGCGTGCATCCCAATTATCTTCACCGCCTGATTCGCAATTTAAATCTGCGGGCCCAACTAAAATCCTCGACGTGAGATGTGATAAGGTAACGCGCCATGAGTGAATGGCAGAGTGAAGAAGAATTCAGACAAAACCTGAACACACAGTTTCGCGTTGTCGCAGACGCGCCGAAGCCGATCGATCTCACGCTCGTCGACGTCGAGGCGCGGCCCAGCGAAGCGCATGAAGAAGCCGGCATGGAACGCTTCTCCGTCTTCTTTTTAGGATCGCGCGAGTTTCTCCTGTCGCAGGCGACCTACCGGCTGGCCCATCCGCAAATGGGTGAATTCGAACTGTTTCTCGTTCCCATCTCGCAGGACGAAAACGGATTTCGTTACGAAGCCGTCTACAACTACTACAAGTCGGAGGCTGAGGCGAAAACAGACCAGGCAGGCGGCTGAAGACGTGTCTCCCGCTTTGCGTAAGGTCAGTAGAAAAGGGATTTTGAAAATTCCTTTACCATGTGTGTCCCGCTTGCGGAAGGTCAGTAAAAAGGATTTTCACAAGCTTACGTCGTGGCCGTTTGTGTCTGGCCGGGCACCCACTCCATGTGTTTGTACCCGCCCAGATCCTCAATGACCGTAAAACCGAGCCGTTCGTAAAAGCGGTGTGCGTCGTCGTTCAGCACGAAGACCATGTGGCGCAGCGGTTTGTTTACCTGCACCGCCTCGTCCATCAAACGCCGCAGCAGTGTGGTCCCGACACCGCGGTTCTGGAATTGGTCCATCACCGCGATGTCGAGTAAACGTATTTGCTTGTCATCAATCCCGACCCAAATCCTTCCGGCTGGAACGCCGTCCACCAGAATGACGTCGTAACGCGCGTCCGGAAACCTCTTTTGGTATTCCTTCTGCTGCATTTCAAACTGCCAGCGAATGAAGGCTTCCTTCTGTCCCTCTTCCCACTGCACCTGGGCCAACTCCTTTGCGCGAGTGCCGCCGTAGACTGAGACCAGAAATTCCGTGTCATCGGCGGTCACGGGACGCAATGAAACGTTGATGGTGGATTTAGTCATGGACTGCGTATCGGCCTTCTACTCGAGATGATTGATCACGGCGTCGTAAAAGATGCCGTTGTCGGTCTTGCGCTTTGACAAAAACAGATCGAACTCGCCCAGCGCCGGGTGCTTTATCGTATGAATTGACGTGAACGGCGGCAACTCGTCAGACGCCTTGAACGTCAACGAGAACGCTTTCGTTTCGCGTGTACGGCTCGTCAACCTGGCTGACGGTTTATACCCTTCGACTCTGGTCAGGCGCAACTCGATCATTTCTCCGCGCGCATTAGGCGCTTGAAAGATGCCGTTAAGGTAGGGTTTGAAAGTTTCTTCGCGGAAGAGGTAAACGGGATCTTTTTGGGCCTCGATTGGAACGGGAGAGCCGGGAGGTACTCGCCCGATTTCGTTCTTCTGGGTTTGAGCAAGACCGATGCGGGAGCTTGCTAATAACAACGCTATTGAGACGGCTGAACACAATCCGTCCCTCAGGAAGCTGCGACGTGAAAGCGGCATTGAATTTTTCTCCTGGGCCTAAAGGTAAGTGCCTCGTAGACCGTAGTTTATCTTCACTTATTTGTACCTGCCAAGGATATTTTCGTAGGAAGGTAATTCGGAAGGAATGGCCGGTCCCAGGTGCTCAGAACGCACCTCTGAGAGGAGTAAACGCTCAATTCCGGATAGATTCCAGAATCGAGTCCTCGATCGGAAAAGTTTTTACTTGCCGGTTGATGGTGGTGTTTGGAGAAAGTTCTCGCGTTAACAGTCGTAGAGGATCCGACCACGGCCGTGTGTGGGATTAAACGCAGACTGAAGGTGCTTAGTATTCCCAGCAGGGAGGTTAACCCCGTAATTTTTCGGGGCCAATTAGCGCTTGTAATTCCGGGGGACGCAGGCTAGAATCCCCAGCGCTCCAAATTTGAAGTCTTCAGATCTCCACAAGCAGGAAGCTACAGTCAGTCCTCCCGATCCTTTTCCCACTCGCTGAGAATTGCTCGGGTTCACATGTCGAGACACGACTAATTCTTTTGTTCAGGATTACCTGAAATCTAACCACCTTTAGCCTTTTAGGAGGAGAAATGTCGGAACCTTTCCTTAGTGAAATCAAGATTGTCTCCTTTAACTTCGCCCCGAAAGGATGGGCCCTGTGTAACGGCCAGTTCTTGCCCATCAATCAGAATCAGGCGCTGTTCGCGTTACTCGGAACGACCTACGGCGGTAACGGCCAGACCACCTTCGCTTTGCCAAACATACGCGGCCGAGTGCCTATCCACATAGGCAACGGTCACACCCTTGGTGAGGCGGCAGGCAGCACTGCCGTTACGATAAACATCCAGCAACTCCCGACACACACCCACCCCCTTCAGGTGAACTCGGGAACCGGCACCGCTACAAATCCAAACGGCACCATGCTGGCAAAAGCCTCCGCAAATACCTATGGTCCACCTACGCAGCTCACCGCAATGAACGCGGCGTGCGTGACGGGTGTCGGCGGAAGTCAGCCGCACAACAACATGATGCCGTACCTGGTTCTGAACTTCATCATCGCCCTCCAGGGCATCTTCCCGTCGCAAAACTAAGGAGAACGAAAATGTCACCATATGTAGGTGAAATCAGAATGTTCGCAGGGAATTTCGCTCCCAATGGTTGGATGTTCTGCGAAGGACAGACGCTCCCCATTTCGGAGAACGAGGTGCTCTTCCAGTTGATCGGCACAACCTATGGCGGAGACGGCCAGGAGACCTTCAACCTGCCGAACCTCGCCAGCCGTGTCCCAATACACATGGGAACCGGTCCAGACGGGACGACCTACCAGATTGGCGAGATGGCCGGAACGGAGCAGGAGACTCTAAGCACGCAACAGATTCCTTTACACTCCCATCCGCTGACTGGTTCGACCGGTACGGCTACTTCACAGGACCCAGCCAATCTACTGCTCGCCACGACACAGGCACAGACGTATACCAACCTTACTGACACTCTGACTAACATGTCGGCTAATTCGATTGGTCCCGCGGGTGGCAGCCAGCCGCACGAGAATACGCAGCCGTTCCTGTGCATCAACTTCATCATCTCGCTCTTCGGGGTGTTCCCCAGCCAGACCTAAGGAGAAGAAAATGTCTGATCAATTTGTAGCCGAAATCCGGATCTTTCCTTTTAACTTTCCCCCTACGGGCTGGGCCTTTTGCGACGGTCAAATCATGCCGATATCTCAGAACACCGCGCTCTTCTCTTTGCTAGGCACAACGTACGGAGGAGATGGCAAATCAACGTTCGCGCTTCCCGATTTGCAGGGTAACGCGCCAATGCAACCCGGACAGGGCCAGGGTCTGTCGCTGCGCGACCTCGGCGAGATGAGTGGAGTTGAGAGCATAACGCTGCTCCAATCAGAGATGCCGCTCCACACGCATGTTCTACGTGGTGACGAGGACCAGGGTCAATTTTTGACACCAACAAATATGCTTCTGGCGGATGGCAATGCGATGTACCAGGGACCTAATCCGCAGGGGAATGCCATCATGGCGCCCCAGGCGCTGGCCCTCGCCGGCGGCGGCCTGCCACACAACAACATGCAGCCGTACCTGACGCTCAACTTCTGCATTGCGTTGCAGGGGATTTTCCCGCAAAGGCCGTAGCTTTAGGGGAATAACAATGCCATTGGGGTGTTTTAGAACTACCGGAAAAAAAGCGGCTCGGATGGAGCCGAACTGCGCTAGAATGGCGGTCCCAGCCGACCGCCATTTCAGCGCGTCGTTATAAACAGCCTAGACAGTCTTGCAGCCCTAGACAGTCTTTACCGGGTCCCCAAGAGACCCGCCTGTTCCTTGCAATATCACAAGTTGAGTCAACTTCGTATTCGCGCATCTCGCGCGCCAATACGAAGTTGACCCTCAGCTTTAACAATCAAGTCCGAACCCGAACCCAGGAGAACCCGATGAGACCCCAACTCTCACTAAACATCACGAGACGCGATCTAAATGTATTCATCGCTTGTCTACTCTCATTCTCGCTTTTGATGATGCCGTTTGTTCAGGTCGCGGCCGCAAGCCGCGGGTCGGATCGGCAGTCGCGAGTGAACCGCGACAAGTCGTCGCAGGCTACCAAGAATGTCACTGCTGCAAATGCGCCGCTCCCAGCGCCAGCACCACAGCCATTAGTGGCTACAGTGACCGCCACCAAGGCAGCCGCGATTCTCAATGATGACGGCGATCTCAAAGCAGATCCCGCCGTGAGTCCCAACCCCGAAAAGATCGAGTACACGGTAACCGTCTCCAACACCGGGACAACGGACGCAACTAATGTCGTATTCACCGACACCATCGACGCGCACACGACGCTGGTTAATGGTGCAACGACAACGCAACCAATCGCGGTTAACGACACCTACAGCGCGATCGGTAACGTACGCATAACAGTTCCCGATGGGGCAAGCGATCTGCTTGGTAATGATTGCGATCCCGATCCTGACGGTGGTCCATGTACGAACGCCGGCCTGACGATCTCCGTTCTGGCAGGTGACAACTCGGCGCCGTTTGCCGGCACGAGTACGCAAGGTGGTAACGTCACCGCCTCAGCGACTGACGGCAGTTTTCAATACAACCCAGCTCCGGGTTTTGAAGGTTCGGACAGCTTTACCTACACCACGGTTGATGCCACCGGTAAAACCGACACGGCAACTGTCAACATCACCGTCAGCGGCATGATCTGGTTCGTCAACGCCGCAGCTCCAGCCGGAGGCGACGGCAGGCTAACTACTCCGTTCAGTTGTTTGGTCGGGACGGGATGCTTTAGCGGCACAACGTTGGATGAGCCGGGTGACTTCATCTTTTTGTTTAGCGGCACGTACAACGACACTGCCGCCCTCGTCATGCTCAACAACCAGAAGCTTATCGGTGCGGCAGCTGGAGCGTCCTTGGCCTCGATCACCGGCTTCACAATTCCCCCGTTTAGCGATGCGTTACCCGCAACAGGCGGCGCCAGTCCGGTCATTAACTCAACCGCGTCAGGCATTCAGTTGGCAAGCGGTAACCTCCTCCGCGGTTTCACGGTCGGAAACACCGCTACCACGGTAGGCAACTACGACATTCTGAACACGGCCACGGCTACAGTCGGCACGCTCAATATTTTAGAAGTCATTCTCAACGGCACCGGTGGTCTGTTTCGCGCGGATTCAGGCGGTGTTCTGAATGTGAGCTTCCCAACCGCAACTACGACCAGCGCAGGAAGCAATGGCGTTCACATTGGCGGGGTTATCAGCGGCTCGGTAAGCCTTGGCGGCGGCTCGATCAGCGGCGTTGTCGGAGCGGATGTTGCGATTAACGGCGGCACCGTGGCGTTGACTGTCGCCAGCACTATCGCGCACGCAGCAAATTCGGCAACGGTGGATATTGCGAACCATTCCGGCGGCACCGTTACCTTCAGCGCAGCGGTGAGCGCCACGAACGGAACCGGGCTTCAGTTCAATAACGCTGACGGCACTTATAACTTCAACGGCGCCACTACGCTTAGCAACGGTGACGCCGGCATCGATATCGTTACCGGTTCCTCCGGCACATTCAACTTTGGCGGAACTTCGATTACCAATCCGTCAGGTGTTGCTCTCAACGTTAGCGCCAGCAGTGGCGCTATTTCTATTAGTGGAGCTATTTCGAAGAACACCGACGGGAAGATGATCGATTTTGATAACTACGACAGCGGCACGGCGACGATCTCCGGAAACCTCTCGTGCACGTCGGTCTGCGATGGCGTCGAAGTAACCAACGACGGAGCAGGCTCGGGCACAGTGAATTTCAGCGGCGGCACGAAGACGCTGACCACAGGCGCCAGCACTGCCGTCCATCTCGATAACATCGATGGCGGAAATGTGAACTTCACTGGTGGTGGTTTAGACATCGACACGACCAGCGGTGTTGGCTTCAACGCCACCAACGGCGGCACGGTCTCTGTTACCACGGGCGCAAACAACAACACGATCGACACTGACACCGGAACGGCAGTCAACATCACCGGTGGCACAAACATCGGCGCCGGCGGTATGACTCTCTTTAGTATTACCGTTGACAACGGTGTGTCGAATAGCGCGGCGAATGCGATTGTGCTTAACGGCACGACCGGAGCTTTCCTGGTTACCGGCGACGGATCGCAAACCTCAGGGCTCTTTGACCGCGACGGGTCGGGCGGCACCATCAATCGCACCACCGGTCACTCCGTCCTGCTCACGAACGCGCAGAACGTGACCTTGCGACAGATGAACATCACGAATACCGCGGGGGCCGCTGCGGGTTGCCCGGGTGCCTGTACTTCGAACATGGTAAACAGCACCGGCGGCAGCAACATCGTGCTCTCGGCGATACTGTTCCAGAACCCCAGCGGGCACGGGTGGTATGGTACGAACCTGTCGGGCACAAACAGGTTCGACAACAACGGTAGGATTCAGAACTGGCAGACCAGCAACGCTACCGGAATCACCATCGACAACACCAACACGAACTTTACGTTGTTCGACGTTAGAAACTCTGTCTTCACGACTTCTGCTACCGGCGCAGACGGTTTTCTCTTCGACGCCAACGGAGCTACAACCGGTACCATCAACGTCATAAGCAACGAGTTCACTCTCATCGATCAGGACGGCGCACAGATTAACAACGACGGGTCGGGCACGATCACTGCCGTTATTCAGAGAAATAACTTCCACGATTCAGACGCAACCGGCGGCGACGGCAACAACACACTCTTCCTCGCATTGTCAGGAACCGGCAACCTTAACTTCACGATAGGTGGCGCGGCCGCTATAGACGGCAATGCGTTTACGAATACATCTCGCTTACAGGCTTTGGCTGGTATCGTTCAGGTCAACGCGGCCGGCGGAAGCTCGAGTATCGGTGCTATGAGTGGAAGCATTCAGAACAACACAATCACCAACCCCGCATTTAACGCAGCACGGCGCGGCATCATGATCGCTGCCGAGGCCTCAGCAGGCGATCAGGGCGCGCACAGCGTACTTATCGCGAATAACAGCGTGCAAAATCTGACGCTGCAGGGTATCTACGTCTCGATAACCTCTCTTAACGGTTGGGACATCCTCAACACCAACTTCAGCATTAATAACAACGCAGTCGGGAATCTCGGTCCGATTGGTACCGGAGGTGGCGATGGTGGTTCTGCGATTGAGTATGAGACGAATCCAGCCGCCTCGAACACCAGCACGAACTTCAGCGGCAACCTGCTAATCCAGGGCAACACCGCGGTAAGTAACAATAACAGCGCTGCTGGCTCGACGCTCGAGATCAACAACCGTCACACAGGTGGCAACAATACCAGCGTTCTAAACGTGACAGTGCTGGGTAATTCGCTGACGCAAAGCAATGGTTCGGGCGAATCGTTCGAGCTGCTGAATTCAGCCGGCGACGGTACTGGAACAGGCCCATCGACGTGCCTTGACCTGAACTCGGGCAACGTCGTTGCGAACCGCAACAACGCGATCGGCGCGGGCGGCGCCGGAGCCTTCAGGCTCACCAACAATCTAGGCACATTTGCCATCGAAGGAATGGGTGCGAGCACACCCTCCGCGTTTCTCGGTCCGCGCAATCTAACCAACGGTGCTTCACCAGCGACGATTACCGCTGGCGGTACATTAGGAGTGTTTACATCGTCGGCAGGCTGTGCGAATTCGACCGCGGCGCCTACGTCGTTGACGTCGGAAGCCGCCGCAGTGGAAACAAACAGGCGTCCGGAAGTCCCACGCGCGATACCTGTGAATTCACAGAGCAGTGTGGCAGCGGTTACGGCCACGAGTTTGCCAAGCGCTAACTCAGCGCCGAAGACCTTAGCGCGTTCGAAGACCTCGGGCGGCACTACCTTGAGCTATGCGCCGGCTTCGACAAGTCGATTCCTGTCGACCCCGGCAGCGCCGGAAGCGAAATCTGCGACGAAACGGGCGACGTTGAAGAACGCGCCTGTCGCTAATGCAGTGGCTCCGGCAATGGCTGGTGAAACTGTGACCATCAACATCGGCACGTTGCGACCAGGTGACAGTGTGACCATCACCTTCCAGGTGACGGTGAACAATCCACCGAACTTGAGTCAGCTTACGCCGCCTCAGGTTTCGAATCAGGGTACGGTTAATTTCAACGACGGCGCCACGCCGCTGTCCGTGAACACGAATACGGTCAACACGCCTGTCGATCTCTTCAATACGACGACGACGTTGGCATCTGACCTGAACCCGTCGAACTTCGGCGACCTCGTGACCTTTACGGCCACCGTCGCGGAAGACCCGACACAAGCCACAGCCGATCCGACTGGCACCGTCGACTTCATCGACACGTCCAACGGCAACGCAGTGGTTTGTAACGACGTGGCGCTCACCTCGGGCTCCGCGCAATGTCAGACTTCAACGCTGACCGCAGGCCTGCATAACATCCGCGCCGATTACTCCGGCGACGGGAACTTCGATCCGTCCCAGAGCAACATCGTCGCGCAAACTGTTAACGCCTGTACGCCGGATCCAATCGTCACCACTACGGCTGACGCCGGCGCGGGTTCATTGCGCGAAGCGATAGCTAACGTCTGCAGCGGCGACACGATCACGTTCAACATCGCCGGCGCAGGCCCGCACACGATTTCGTTGACGAGTGGCGAGCTCGTAGTAGCCAAGAACGTCACGATCAACAACAACAGCGGCGAGAAGATCACCGTAAGCGGTGGTGGGTTGAGCCGCGTGTTCAATATCAACCCCACCAAGACCGCGGCGATCATCGGTCTCACCATCAGCGGCGGCGATAGCGCTACAGCCGGTGGCGGTGTTCTGAACGATGGCACGCTGACGATCGTCAACTCCACGTTGTCCGGCAATAGCACCGATATTGACGGCGGCGCGATCAGCAACTCCGGACCGGGCGTCTTGACGCTCATCAACACCACGATCAGCGGCAACAGCGCGGCTGGTAATGGCGGCGGTGTCGTCAACCTGGGCGGAACGGTGACGAGCGTTAACAGCACCATCAGCGACAACCGTGCCGACAGCGACGCCAATTCGATTGGCACCGGCGGCGGTATCCACCACGGCAGCGGCACTACGACGCTGCACAACACCATCGTAGCCGGCAACTTCAACGAAGACGGCGTAACGGATGCTGCTGACGACATCAGCGGCACCGTCAATGCTGCCAGCTCGTTCAACTTGATCGGCACTGGCGGCGCCGGTGGTCTAACCAACGGAGTCAACAACAACCAGGTTGGCGTCGCGAACGCCGGACTCGGACCTCTCGCTGACAACGGCGGGCTTACGCAAACGCACGCCTTGTTGTCGACGAGCTCGGCCGTCGAAACCGGCGGCAACGCTAACTTGCCGGCCGACACGTTCGACCTCGACGGCGACGCCGACATGGGCGAAACCCTGCCGGTCGATCAGCGCGGCCTGGGCTTCCCACGCAATGCGGACTCGCAGGACGCTGACGCCATTCAAACGGTCGACATCGGCGCGTTCGAGTTGCATCCGTCAGTCGAAGACATCACCGACAAGAGCACGGCTGAGGACACCTTGCTCAGCTTCAGCTTCAACCTCGGCGACGGTACAGGCTCACTGATCCAATCGGTAACCGCTACGTCCGGCAACCAGACCTTGGTTCCAGACGCAAATATCAGCGTGACCGGCAGCGGCTCCACGCGTACTCTCAACATTACGCCGGCGTTGAATGCCAACACTCCGTCCGACGGCACGGCGACCATCACGGTCACCGTCACCGCAACGAACGGCCGTACGGCAGTCGACACCTTTGTCGTGACGGTGACGGAAGTCAACGACAATCCAGTCGCTACAGACGACGTGTTGACGGCAGTCGACGAAGACTCCGGCACGCGAGTCATTCCGTTTGCGACTCTGCTCGCTAACGACAGCGCTGGTCCGGCAAACGAAAGCACCCAGACGCTCACCATCACCAACGTGAGCAATCCGGTCGGCGGCACGGTCGTAATCAACGGCATGAACGTCGAGTTCACCCTCGCGGCGAACTTCTTCGGCACCGCCAGCTTCGACTACACAGTCACGGACAACGGCACGACCAACACCGTATCGGATCCGAAGTCTGACATTGGTTCAGTCAGCTTCACGGTCAATCCGATTAACGATCCGCCGTCGTTCACCATCGCCGCTGATCCACCGGCAAGTAACGAAGACGGTGGTCCACAGACGGTCCTTAACTTCGCGACCGCGATCTCCGCTGGACCGAACGAGGTAGGTCAGATCCTGACCTTCAACCTTACACCTGGAGCGACGACCGGAACGCTTACGTTCTCGAGCGGCCCCGCGATCGACGCAACCACCGGCACGCTCACTTACACGGCGACCGCGGACACGAACGGCACAGCGATCTTCAGCGTGACCTTGAGTGACAACGGCAGCAACACGCCGCCTAACTCAAACACGTCGGCCGCGCAGCAGTTCACGATCACGGTCAACGCGCAGAACGATGCTCCGATTGTGACCACAACGGCAGGCAACCTCCTGTACACGGAGAATGCTGCGGCGACGGCAATCGATCCGGGCCTGACGGTCACGGACGGAGACAGCCCGAATCTCGCCAGTGCAACAGTTGCGATTACTTCCGGCTTCGTTCCTGCCGAGGACACCCTCGGCTTCACGAACCAGAACGGCATCACCGGCAGCTACAACAGCGGCACCGGCGTGCTGACACTGACGGGCACGAGCTCAGTTGCCAACTACCAGACAGCGCTGAGTTCAGTGACTTATCAGAACAGCAGCGATAACCCGACTCTGTCGCGCACGGTGACCTTCACCGCGAACGATGGAACGACCAACAGTGCACCGGCAACGCGCGGCATCGCAATCACCGCCGTGAACGACGCGCCAATGAACACAGTGCCTGGTCCGCAGGGCACCAACCAGAACACGCCGCTGACCTTCTCGAGCGGCAACGGCAACCAGATCTCGGTTGCTGACGTCGATGCCGGTTCGGCCGACATTCGCGTAACGCTGACCGCCACCAACGGCACGATCACGCTCGCTACCACAGCGGGTCTGTTGTTCGGCGCTGGCGACGGCACAGCCGACGCGACGATGACGTTCGACGGCACGCTCACTGAAGTCAACACGGCGATGAACGGTATGACCTACACGCCTGACATGGGCTTCAGCGGCGCGGCAATGTTAACCATCACGTCGAATGACCTGGGCAACAGCGGTACGGGAGGTCCACTCTCCGACACCGACGTTGTGAACATTCAGGTAGCGACCAACATCAGCATCCAGGATGCGCAGGTGGTTGAACCTAAGAATGGCACAGTCAACATGATCTTCACGGTGACACTGAGTGCTCCGGCTCCTGCCGGCGGCGCGTCGGTGGACTTCACCACGCAAGATCAGGCGCCGGCGTTGAACCATGCGACGGCGGGTCAGGACTACACCGCGACGTCAGGAACTGTGAACTTCGCAGCAGGTGAACAGTTCAAGACGATCCTGGTGACGGTCTTGTCCGACAATAAGAAGAATGAGTCCAACGAGACGTTCCTGGTCGTGCTATCGAACCCAATGAACGCCACCATCGCTGACGGCACCGCCACCGGCACGATCATCGAAAACGATCAAGCAGGCGCGATCCTGATCAGCGAAATCCGAACCAGTGGACCGGCAGGCGCGACCGACGAGTTCGTCGAGATCTATAACAACTCGAGCTCGCCGCACACCGTCAACGGCACTGGCGGCGGCTATGGTGTCTTCAAGATGGGCGCCACTTGCAGCGACACGCCGGTTCTCCTGGGTGTCATTCCGAACGGCACTGTGATTCCGTCACGCGGACATTACCTGTTCACTGGGTCTGCTTACAGTCTGGCCGACTACGGTGGTACAGGAGCGGCGGCTGGCGATGCACCACTGTCGTCAGACATCGAGAATGACCGAAATGTCGCCATCTTCAGTACGGCGTCACTCGGCAGCATCTCGTCGGCGAACCGCCTGGATGCGGTCGGCTTCGGCGCCAACACTGGCGGCACGTGCGACCTGTTCCGCGAAGGCGCTACGTTGCCATCGGTCAGCGGCAGTACGCTCGACTACAGTTTCGTGCGCGATGAGTGCGGCAAGAAGGGTAATCCGTCGGTGTTTGGTGCTTGCCCGACCGCTGGGTTGGTCAAGGATTCGAACGTCAATAACGACGATTTCATCTTCATCGACACAACGGCAACCGCCACACCTGCGGGTCAGCGGTTGGGAGCTCCAGGTCCTCAGAACCTGGGCAGCCCGCATACCACCTTCGACATATTGGCGTTACTGCTCGATTCGTCGAAGGGCGCTGCGGGTAATCCGAATCGCGTCCGCGACACTACCGCGATTGGACCGAATGCGGCTGAAGGCACCATGTCGATTAGACGCCGCTTCGTTAACAACACTGGCGCGCCTGTAACGAAGTTGCGCATCCGCGTCGTGGATATCAGTACCGCTCCGGTAACAGGAGGAACTGCTGACCTGAGGGTGCTGAGCTCAAGCAACGTAGTGGTGAGCGTTAACGATTCGGGAACGTGTACGGCGGCTGGCTTCCCGTCAACGCCTTGCAACGTTACCGTACTCGGAACGACGCTGGAGACACCGCCTGCTCAACCGTTAGGCGGAGGCCACAACAGCAGCGTGACGACCAGCACGATAACGCTTGGAACACCGTTGGCGCCCGGAGCGAGCGTCAATCTGCAATTCCTCCTGGGAGTGCAGACGACCGGTGGGTTCAAGTTCTTCTTCAACATCGAAGCGCTGCCGTAAGTTCTCGACAACGCTTCGCACAAACAACGAGGTCACCGGAGTTTCGATTCCGGTGACCTCATTTTCTTTGACCACAAAAGTTCTTTGACCACGAAAGTTCTTTGACCACAAAAGGCACAGAAGACACAAAAGGCACAAAAAGGTTGTAGTCAGTAACGGGGTTCTATTCCGTTAGCCTGTACGGGTTACCGGAGATGAGTGGTTCTTCTGCTGGTGAGGTTGTTCTTGTTGATCTCGTGAGGTTGTTCTTACCTTTTGTGCCTTTTGTGTCTTCTGTGCCTTTTGTGGTTACGTTTGGGCGCCGACCCACTCTTCACCGTCTTCGTAGACTTCCTTCTTCCAGATCGGGACCGTGCGTTTCAGCTCTTTGATGAGCCACTCGCCGGCTTCGAATGCGGCGCGGCGATGAGGCGCGCTGACGGCAATAACGACGCTCGTCTCGCCGATCTCCAAACGGCCGGTGCGATGAACGATGCCGACGTGCGCTATCTCGAAGCGTTTGTGCGCCTCGCGCCCGATGCGCTGCATCTCGGTCAACGCCATCGAATCGTACGCTTCGTAAACGAGGTAGAGCGTCTTTCTTCCCGCGGTCCACTCGCGCACGTATCCGTCTAATGTGACCGTCGCTCCGCATTCTCGCGGGACCACGCGCCGCGCGACCTGTCCGACGTCGATCGCTTCAGTCGTCAATTCGAAGAAATCAAGCGGACAGACGTAGTCGCAAACGTCAGCCTGTGCTCCGCCGCTGACCGGCGGAAACACCGCCAGTTCATCGTTCTCGTTGAGCTGCGTGTCCGGGGTTGCGTATTCCTGGTTGACGGCGAAAAGCAGCGAACGTCCGAAACGTTCGAGCTCTGCGAAGCGGCCGGCGAGTTGACGGAAAGCGCTGGAGACTGTTGCGGGCGCGGTCAACGAGATGTCGAGCGAGTTTGCCTCGACGACGTCGCGCGCGGCGCCGAAGAACAGTACTCGAACGTTGACGTTTGCCGCTGTGCCCGTTGCGCGGTCGCTCATTCGATGTCGATCTTTCTGCCGCTGTGCCCGTTGTTCTTCGCCAACTCGTGCATGCGCGCTCTTTCCTCGTAACTCTTGACGGCGAGCGACAGCATTCCGCGCAGTCGCTCGAGCCGTACCGAGGTTGACGTCAGCTCCAGCAAGTCCTGCTTGACTTCGGCGTCGATCTCCATCGCCGCCGCGACGAGAAACGACAAGCGCTGCGGTTCAGTGTCTGAGATGTCGGGCAAGCTGGTCCGCTCGTCGTTGAGTGTTCGCACCGCCTGGGCGATCCGCGTGAACGTGTCCGCGACGTCGTGAGCGGAAGACGCAAGCATCGACTCGTCTTCTTCGTCGTCTTCGAAGTAACTGATGCGCGCGACGAGGTATGGCGTGTCGCGTTCGACGTACGACTCGATGCGATAACGAATGACGCCGAGAGTCAGGATGTTGGACCGTCCGTCGGGAAACGTCTGCGTCTCCGTCACCTCGGCGACACAGCCGACATGGCCCGCGCGCGGAACGTCGTGTTCCGAAGTGCTGGGATCGAAGTAGGCCACACCGAAGAGATTATTTGCGATCCGGATGTCGGTGAGCATCTGGCGGTAGCGTGGCTCGAAGATGTGGAGTGGCAGAGGCACACCGGGGAACAAGACCACCGGTAAGGGGAAGACAGGGAGATCGGTTACGCCGCGTACCTTGTCGCTTGCTTCACTCACTTTGCGCGATTGTACATCAGCTTTAACCGCAAAAAGCACAGAAGGCACAAAAGGCACAAAAAGGGTTGTTTACAAGTGGACTGGTTCTATTCCGTTAAGTTGTAGGGGTTAACTGGAGATGAATGAGCTTTCTGCTGAAGTCCTTTTGTGCCTTTTGTGTCTTATGTGCCTTTTGTGGTTATAAAAATGACCCCCGCATCGTCGTGGGATACGTTGCGGGGGTCTTTCGAGCACACCGTCTGATGAAGTGGGAGTTCATCCTCGGGTGTTGTACGGACGCAACGGTGGGAAGCGTCCGGATCTATCAAAGAATCTGTGCGAAAAGCTCCAATCGGTGCACAGGCATCAAGCGGCAGATGCTGGCGAGCATGTCTTCAATCGCGAAGGGCTTCGCGAAGAAACCGTCGGCGCCGGCGTTCAAACAGGCGGTGCGGACTTCTGAGGTGCTGTTTGAACTCATAATCAGGACTTTCGATTGCGAAAGGTGTCCTTTGATGAACTCCAGCAATCGCATGCCGGTGGCCGGGGTATCGCGCTCGGGTGGCATCTGCAAGTCGAGTATGGAAATGTCCGGTTTATAGAATGTGGCGCGCCGGATGGCCGTCTGCATGTCGTTGGCGGTGACGACGTCGTACTCGTCGCAGAGGGACCAATACAGTTGTTGAGTGATCGTCGAGTCGTCGTCGACGATCAGAATCCGGCGCTTCATTCTGGGCAATCTCCTAAACTCACCGGTCGGAGATGTGCAAAGGCTGTACCGGAGGGTTGGAGCGTCAGGGTGGGCGAAACTAAAGGAATTTTGCGATCTGCAAGGTGCTTTGCGTGTCGACACCTGTGAACACCCTGTCCACATTAGGCGACGCTAAAACCGGCTCTCCCGCAACGGAGAGTCTCATGAAGGGAAATCGAAAAATCCTTTTTCCATTGACCTTGCGCAAGCGAGAGTCTCATGTAAGGGAAATCGAAAAAATCCCTTTTCCATTGACCTTGCGCAAGCGAGAGTCTCATATAAGGGAAATCGAAAAAATCCCTTTTCCATTAACCTCGCGCAAGCGAGGGTCTCATGTAAAGGAGTTTGCAAAAAATCCCCCTCCATTAACCTCGCGCAAGCGAGGCACACGGAAGGGAATTCCAAAAATCCTTTTTTCTATGTGTCTCGCGCGGGCGGGAGGTCAGTCCTGCGGAGGCTTGATGGGCTTGTCGGGCTTCGGTTTCGGCGGCGGTTCGGGTTCGGCTTCGTCATCCTCTCCGATCTCGTCGATGACCTTCAACTCAGCCCCATACTTCTGATAACTACGAAAACGAATATCATTCCGATCCTGAATAGACACGCTGCCATTACTGCTGGTGAGCATCACGATAGAATGCGTCGGCAGCAGATACTTTCGCTCATTGATCGCAACCCAGTCGTAATCGACCAGAATATTCGCCCCCGTGATCGGAAAATCGCGCGGAACGTCAGTCGCGATCTGCTCGAACCGCAACACGCGATCCATCTCGCGGTCGATCCAGATGCGCCCACGCGCACCAACCAACGCACGCGCCCCGGAACTAGTCAACGTTAAAAAATCCTTCACCGCATACTCATACACAATCGTGCGCCTGCCCTGAACAACATCAGTGTCGACAACCTTGAACTCCGTCTTCATTTCAGGCCTGAATAGGTTCGCAAGCGACGTCACATACTCGGCCCCAGTCGACGACGCGCCCGGCGCATACTTGCTGTAGTCGTTGCTATTGCGGACCTCTTCCGGAACAGGCATTCCATTCAGCGTCAGTAACCTGTATTCCTCACCCGCATTCGCCCGGTAACCGACGGCGAGCGTGAGATTGTCGAGCTGTTTCCACGTTCCCGTGTTGCCGTACGCATACGATCGCTTGATGATCTGCTTGACGAGAAAGTCGGGCATCGCATTCGCGGCCGCCAGCGTCACGTTGCGCGTCCGCTCGAGCAGCTCGCGCGCCTCAGTTTCCGACGGCAACGCCGACGCCGTCGGATTCACCCGCCGCCGCTCAGCCTCTTCCAACGTGCGGCGCAACAACGAATCGTTACCACTCTTCGTCGCGACCAGCGATCTCATCCCATCAGTGAGCGGAAATCCGATACCGCGGCGGCGAATCTCTTCCACGATGTCGTCGCGCATCGACGGATTGCGCGGCAGCATGTAAAGCAGGCTCACGATCTCTTTGCTGCTGAGCGGCTGCGGTGTTTGGGCCGGCGTTTGGGCCGATAAGCGAACGGCGGGAAACGACAGTAGAAACACGAATAGTGCGAATAAAAACTTATTGCGGTACATCCGGAGGAACCTTCTTTCGCGCCTATTACCTCAATCTACATTGCTGGTGTCAACCGCAGAGCCGCGCAATCGCCAGCTTCAGGACGTCAGCACATCTTTCCAACTCGGCGATGGGCACGAACTCACCCGTGCGATGCGCTTCGCGAATATCGCCCGGTCCGATCACCACCGGCTCACTGCCGAGCGCCATCATTTGTGCTGCTTCGGTGCCGAAAGCGACTGTTCCGGCGGCGATGCCCGTCGCTTCTTCCATCAATGAGATCAACGGCGAGTCAGGCGCAGTCTCAAAGCCGAAATCAGCTCGGGTGACGGAGAATTCGCACTCAAAGTCGGGATCGTTGCCCTGTTCGTCGGCTATCGCTGCTTTGACTAGATTCACCACGTGCGAAGAAGGTTGCGTTGGAATCGGGCGCCATTCGAGGGTAAAGCGACACTCGCCGGCAAGAACGTTTTTCGCGGTGCCGCCGCGAATCAGCCCGATGTTCAAAGTCGTAAACGGAGGATCGAATGCGGGGTGAAGTTGTTCCTTTAAATTATCGCCGGCGATCAATTCCAATCGGGTGACGAGCCGCGCGGCGCGAAAAATCGCCGACGCACCTAGGGCCGGATACGCGCTGTGTGCCTCGCGTCCTTTAACGACCACTTCCGCAAGCGAGTAGCCTTTGCCGGCGCGAATCGGTTTGAGCGACGTCGGTTCGCCGACAATGCTGTAACGCGCCTTTATCGCCTTGGCCTGCGCCAGTTGCTTCGCGCCGAGCAGGCCGACCTCTTCGTCGGCCGTGAAAATGAGTGCGAGCGGCTTATTGATTTGAGTGTTTGCGGAAGCAGTCAACGCGGCGGCGATGAAGCCTTTCGTGTCGCATGAGCCGCGGCCGAAGAGTTTTCCATCGCGCTCGGTGAGGCTTGTGGCTTCGGACCAGTTCGGATCGTAGGGAACGGTATCGGTGTGGCCCACCAGCGCGAGTTCGACGTCCGGTATCCCGGAAAAATTGGCGCCTCTGAGTGCCACCAGGTTGATCTTTTCGAGTCCGTATTCGTCGACGTAGGGAAAGCGTTTGGTGACGAACCCGATCGCCGCGCAACGCCGTTCAAGGTACTGCACTATCTCCGCGTTGGATCGCGAAGACACGGAATCGATTCCTACAAGGTCCGCCAGTGTCTCTTTAATCATCTGAGGTCAAGCCGCTTTCCGTTGACTACGACGTCGCGAATCGCAGTGCGCGAAAGTGAAAACACGATGTTTGCGAGAAGGTCGTCAGGCGTTGCACCCGCGATCGACAGATCGTCGAGATCGACGGTAAAAAAATCCGCCGGCCGTCCGGCTTCGAGTTTTCCGCCATCGAAGCCGATGGCTTTGGCGCCGTTCACAGTTGCACATTCGAACAATCTTGTAGCGACTGTTCCGTCTTCGCCGGCTAACACGTTGCGCTCCAGCTTCTGCAATCGCAGGTGGTATTCCAACTCGCGTGCGTCTTCCAGTAGATCGATCTGGACCTGGCTGTCAGTGCCCAACGAAACAGGCACGCCCGATTTGAAATACGCGCCGGCAGGGACGACGCCGTCGCCGAGGTTCCGTTCGGTCGTAGGGCAGGCGCAAAC